>CAYGNI010000014.1:24970-26349 GCA_964351195.1 uncultured Micavibrio sp. | reverse complement strand
GTTGCCGCCCCGATAGGATGTCGCCGAAACAATTGAGGGCTGCCTTCTTTGGTGTTGCCGGCGTTTACGGGAGCAGCTTCTCAACAATCGCTGTCGTCGCCGGACAAAACCCGGCCTTCGGGGTGATGGTCGCAAAAGCCTTCTTTATCGCCACCGCAATGTTCGCAGGGCTGAGCATCTTTGGCTACTCAACCAAGAAAGACCTTGGCCCCATGCAAAGCTTTATTGTGATGGGGATTTGGGGCCTTGTTGGTGCGAGCATTATGAACATCTTCTTCCAAAGTGACATGATGCAAAATGTGATCGCTGGTGTAGGGATTGTACTCTTCTCTGGCCTGACAGCCTGGCAGACACAAGCCATGAAGGAAATGTACAACCCGGCCATGAGCAAGGACAATATAGAGCGCATTTCATGGGCCGCGGCTCTGAACCTGTATATCAGCTTTATTGCGCTGTTCCAGTACATCCTGCACTTCATGAATCAACGCTAAAATAGCATACATAAAGAATAGCAAAAGCCGCCTCGCAAACAAGCAGGCGGCTTTTTTCTTGCAGCAAAAACAACGTGTTGACTCTTTAGTTTTTTGCCTCTAGCGTGAAGTACATTCCGAATAAAAAACGAGAGAGACTTAAATCATGCTGAATGAATTTAAAGAGTTTATTGCGCGCGGCAACGTCATGGATATGGCTGTTGGTATTATTATCGGCGCGGCGTTTACGGCTATTGTAACATCTTTGGTCGGCGACCTGATAATGCCGATTATTGGTGTGATCACTGCAGGCATTGATTTCAGCGATTTGTTCATAGCTCTCGACGGTAACAGCTACGCAACACTTGCCGCAGCGGAAGACGCTGGTGCAGCTGTCATCAAATATGGTGCGTTCATTAATGCGCTGATCAATTTCCTGATCGTCGCTTTTGCGGTCTTCATGCTTGTCAAAGGTGTCAACCAGCTTAAACGTAAATCCGAGGACCCAAAAGCCAAAGACGCACCGCCGCCGCCTAAGGATATCCAGCTTTTGACCGAAATCCGCGATGCGCTTAAGGCGAAGAAATAAGAATTCATAAAGTTGCTTCCTGGCAAAAGCGGGGGGTCTAGGCTCCCCGCTTTCATTTTGCAAAACCGCTTTTTAGGGCTTGAAATCCCACGCATTACCCATTACCAATACCTTCGTCATCCAAAGAGCATTGCCAACTGGATGATGTCTCAACCAAGTTTACGCAGGTTGAACACACTAGAAATCGAAAACGACGTTTTCGATTTCGTAATGAGGGCCCTTAGCTCAGCTGGGAGAGCGCATCGCTGGCAGCGATGAGGTCAGCGGTTCGATCCCGCTAGGGTCCACCAACTTTCTGTCGAGCGAAGTGTTTGTAGATG
>CAYGNI010000014.1:0-24870 GCA_964351195.1 uncultured Micavibrio sp. | reverse complement strand
ACTTTTTAAGTGTTTCGCGAAGCGAAACGGGTTCGATCCCGCTAGGGTCCACCAACTTTCTGTCGAGCGAAGTGTTTGTAGATGTTTGGTTTAGTGCATTGATTGCTCTGGATCGACCGCTGAGAACTTTTTAAGTGTTTCGCGAAGCGAAACGGGTTCGATCCCGCTAGGGTCCACCAATTTCCCCCAGCTCGTTTTGCAACTCCTCTAAAAACACTTTGTCTAAAACCCAATAGCGATATAATCGACCAATAGCTGCATTTCGTAACAGGAAGAAAAAAAGATGAAAAAAATAGCACTGACATGTTTGATATTGGGATCTGCACTTGCAGGCCTGTCCGCATGTAACACAATTGATGGTTTCGGGCGCGATTTACAGAGCGCAGGCCGAACAATCTCTGGTCCCGACTAAGCTTCCAGAGCTTATTCTAAAAAGTTTTTGCCGCAGCAAAATCTTTAGAAGGATTTATAAAGATTAAAGTAGAAGCGCGGATCGGTGTCATTTTGCGTTTCCACATCACGGGTAAGTGGGAAAGCAATCCCAGCCCCTGCCTGAAATGCATTCGGAAAGTCTGCTCGCAAACCTGCCCCCGCCGATGCCAGAGATTCATCATCATCGCTGGTTGTGGCATCATCATTCCAGACTTTACCAAAATCATAGAAGCCATATATCTGATAATCTTCTACCAAATTCCAAGCAAAAGGCTGATTCCATTGTAGCTCGGCTTTGGTTGCATAACCGTCCTCACCGACAATTTCTGAAGGCTCATACCCACGGCCATAATTAATACCACCCACGCCAAACTCTTCTGAAGACAAAAGCGCCGCGTTAGAGAGTTGCCCGCGTGCTGCAAGCAAAAGATTGACATCAGATGTAACACGCTGCAAACGCTGAACCTCAGCATTCACTTTTTTGAAATCAGATCCATCAGCCGCCGAGCGTGTAAGATTTGAATCCCCTGCATTGCTGGCCCCTAGCACATCAAGTCCACGGGAAAATTCAACATCAATAGAGTTAATTCCAACACCGATCATGGTATCCAGGAATTCATAACGACCGCCTATGCGTAGCGCGCGAATGTTGTCCTCAGTACTGGCCAATACGTCACTAGAGCTTTCAGCTTTACGCCAATCAAGTTGAAGACGTCCTGACAAATTCTGGGAGCGTGAACGTATAAAAGGATGTTCGACACCTACGCCCATAGCAGTTGAACGGCCATGAACGTTCAAGGACTCGAGGGTATAGCCGGGCTCCGTATCTGAATGAGATAAGAATGTCCGGAGTATCGTTCCATAACTGAAAATCGGCATCTCATAAGACAGAGAGCCATAAGCCAACTCGTATTCATCAATATCGGTTGCCGCTACAAACTGCCCGGTGATTTGTTCATTATAACCCAAGAGGGAATTCAATGAACCCGCTGCAGTAAACTGCACAGGACCAAGATAACGGCTTCCGTAATTATCAACGCCAAGTAACGCTTCATAGTAATCGCGGCTGACAATAATCCGAAGATCCGACGCCCCGGTTGTAGCGCGTGAAGGACTCAAAATACTACGCGCTGTAACGCCTGGGAGATCATTGATAAGCAAAAGATATTTTTCAAGATTTCTAATATTAACCGCGCCGCCGGTACGAATACGGTCAGCATAGCTGCGGATGAGCTCCGCCTCTTCTGAGGTATTTGCACCTTCAATAACAATTTTGTCGACAAACCCTTCAACAACCCGCAGGCGAACCTGACCGCCTTCAATTGTCTGTGGCGGAACCACAACCTGCGTCAGAATATAACCTTCATTGCGATACTTACGTGTAAGACTTGCAGCGATTGCGTAGACATCCTCAAGAGAAATTGTCGTACCAAGTTTGTTTTCATACAAATAACCGATCTGGTTATCATTGTATGCATTAACCCCTTCAAGAGAGATCGAAGTCAGAGTAAATTTAATATTCTCAGCGTTTGCAGGTACATCCTGCAAAATCGGATCTTCAATCTCGACAGCTTGACCGACATCTGGCAATACTGCACGGTCTTCAAGCCTGTCTTGAGCTCGTCCGGCGTCGGCGGATCCAGGAACCTGAGCGAGGGCTGGAGATGTCAAAATCGCGACGCCGCCTAAGCCCAAAGCCGTGCACATTAGGAAGTTCTTCATTGTCATCTGCCGCCTACCTCAAAATAATAAAACTGATTTTCTGATTCTAATTTTATGGTCTTAATGGAAAAGTAAAAGAATGGAAAGCACTATCTGTGATTATTTCTAAGCTATTTTCCTTAGATTTTCAAGCAAGTAACGGGATGGATCATATCAGTTGTTGCAATTTTGCATCACATCGAATATTAGCAAAAAGCCATAAAAAAGGTATCACAAACGTTTACGTAAGATATGTTGCGAAGCCGCAAAAAAGCATTAAGTTTTCCTTAACTATTTTCTTGACTTCTTTTCTCTTAACCTGCCATACCGTACAAACAATCAGTTTAATTTTTGTGAATTAGGCCTTGGTTTTGTTAAAAAAAATGACCATTGCCTTTGCCGTAAGATTTTGACGTAAAAATGCGTCAGCCATGACACATCGAAGGGAAAAGCCGATGAGTACTTATAAAGCCCGTAAAAATGCATTGTCTAATATAAAGCTCTTGGCGACATCAGCTCTGACAGCGGCAGGAATTCTTGCGCTAGGGACAAGTCCCGCTCTCGCGATTGATGCCAACACAACCCCGACAGGTGGCAATATCACAGGTGGTTCCGGCTCGATTTCCCAAAGCGGCGTGAACACAAATGTCCAGCAAAACAGTCAGGTACTCTCCATTGATTGGCAAAGCTTTAATCACGGCAAAAACGCAGTAACGCAATTCTACCAACCCAATTCCAGAGCATGGGCGCTCAACACAGTCGTCGGAAATATCGAAGGCGCGCTCGGCACAATCATCGATGGGACAATTATCGCGAACGGGAATATCGGAATTGCAGACCAGAATGGTGTGATTTTCGGTGCCAATGCCCGCATCGACACAAACTCTTTCGTTGCGACTACAGGCCGCTTTGATGCGTCCTTGCTTGAATCTGACTCTCGCCTTGAAATTTCTAACTTTGGTGATGGTACGATTGAGATTCAGGAAGGTGCAAGCATCAATGTAGCGCAGGCTGGTCTTGCAGCATTCGTGTCCCCAGCTGTTGCAAATAACGGTATTATCAATGCCAAGCTTGGAACAGTAGCCTTCGCCGCCGGTGAAAAAGCCACAATCGACCTCTATGGTGATGGCCTGTTTGAAGTCGAAGTTGAAGGCGAATTGGCCGATGCATATTTGGAAAACAAAGGCGAAATCAATGCTGCGGGCGGCACTGTACAAATGACGGCTCTCGCCGCAAAAGACGCAGTCGATAATATCATTAACGTTGAGGGCATCGTGACCGTCGCGTCTGCTGAACAAATCGGTGGTAAAATCGTTCTGTCAGGCGGCAACAAGGGCGTTGTATCCGTTTCAGGCAATCTCGACGCTTCTGGCGCAACGGGCGGCGGTGATGTCGAGATTACAGGTCAGAATGTTGATATTGCTGAAAACGCAACAATCAATATCGGTACTGCTGGCGAAAATGGCGATGGCGGTGAAGCCTATATCTATGGCGATGACTATGCAATCTTCCGCGGATTCCTGCTGGGTCGCGGCGGTTCAGAATCCGGCGATGGTGCGAACGCTGAAATTTCTGCTGGAGAAACAGTTGGCTATTATGGCTTTGCAGACCTCGGCGCCCTTAATGGCGAAACAGGCACACTTCTGATTGATCCGCGCCACTTAAATATCGGCAATGCCTCTACATCTGGGGTTCTGGCTGATCTTTTAACCGGCGGAACAATTAGTACTGTTAACATCAACAGTCGCGCTTTGGCGGACACATTGGCAAATGCGAATGTCAATCTTTGGGCAACCGAAACTGTCAATACCACCAGCGACATTGATCTAAGCGTTGGGACTGAGCAAATCGGCACAACCAATAGCGGCGGCCTTTTGTGCGCGCTTTTCGGCTGCCCAGTCTTCGGAGATTCAATTACTGAACACAATTTAACCTTGGCCGCACCTACTGTTAACTTGGATCACAACATAACACTTGGAACCGGATCTTTAAACGTTGCTGACATTTCTTCCTCGCAAAGCGTTATTGGTTTGGGTCTTCTAACGCCGCCCTTTGACATCAATGTTGATACATTGAATCTGGATGGTAAAATTTACACACGCACGGATCTTGGCAATCCTGCCTTTACTGAATTGGTAAGTGACTCCCAGATCAACACAACGGCGGACACAATCAATGTCAAATCCAACAAAGCATCAATCCAGCAGGCCATCCAATTTGCGGATGCGGAGGATGCGGATAATGAAACAGTTAATGTCTCTTCCGGCACTTACACAGAAAATCTAGTCATAGACAGAGCTTTGAAACTCGATGGTAATAACGCCACGTTGCGTTATGACTCCACCAACCCTACCGACAATCTAATCACAGTAACGGCTTCAAACGTGAACATAGATCCGTTCACTTTTGATGGATTGAACATGGCCGACTACGGCATAAATGCCACAGCTCTGGGAGCAATCGGCCTTGTTGTAGACGGAAACACATTTAGAAACTTCACCAAGGCTGGTGTTTTTGTTGCTGCCAATGCGGTGGGCACAGGATCCATTACAGGCAACACTTTCCAGGGGTCCAGCACACGAGGCATTGAAACCGGTACATTGAATGGCGGTTACACCCTTAACATTACCAACAACACAATGGGCTCTGCCAGCAATGAAGTATTGAACGGTCTTCTTTTTGGCCAGGTTCGTAACGCAACACTCAATATCTCTGGCGGCACGATAAGAGCCGGTGGAGGCACTGGTTCTCAGGACGGCGACGCCATCCACTTCAAAAACGGTACATTCAACAGCGCCGAAGTCAATATTTCAGATATCAACGTAATTTCCAGCGGCGATGAGGCAATCGACTTCCAGCAAGCTGTCCGCAGTGGCTCAACTGTAAATATTACGGGTAATTTCACTGGCGGAAACAATGGCATAGAATTTAATGCAATCGCAGGCAACGTTAATATCGGCGAAACTGGCTCTTCTACCACACTCATTGCAGGCTTGGCCGCTGATAAACGCGGTATCAATCTGCTGGGCTCTATCACCGGATTGTTGAACATCGACAATGCAAAAGTGTATGGAACAGATGATGCAATCGGCTCAAATGATGACCAAAACAATACGCTCAACGGCGGAACAATAAACATTTTGAATTCTCGTTTGGCCGCAGCAACTGGCGATGGCCTCGAGTTGGGCGCTGTGACGGATGACGCGTCCTTAAATGTGACAGATTCCGTTATCTGGGCCGAAGACAACGGCATTCATTTCGTTAATGGCGTTGATGATTCAACGATTAATGTTACAAATTCCAGTATCTCCGCAGAAGGCACAGGCATTGTATTTGCTGCAGGCTCAAGTGCTATGAGCGTTTCTGGCGGCAGCGAGGTTACAATCTCCGGTAAACACAGCTTCTTCAACAAAACAATTCACGCAAAAGAAAATGGTATTTTATTTTCAGAAGAAGTGACTGGAGGCTCGACAATTACCGTTGATGACACAGAAATCAGCACTCTGGGAATTTCCGTGGCAGCGCAACCTAATGGCACCGCCTTCGAAAGCGGCTCGTCAAATCCAAGCCCGATTGCTGGCGATGCTATCCAATTTAACGGTGTTGATGACGCGATTGTGACCATCACAAATAGCGCCATTCAAGCAACAAACGGCAACGGTATTGCCTTTAATGAAGGCAGTCCGAGCCTTGATGGAGCAACGGTTGATATATCGTCTAACGCTATCCACGGTAGTGAAGACGGCATCCACATTACTGGTGAAATCCTCAACTCAACCCTGGCGATCGGTAAATCCGATACCGAAGGCAATACTATCACAGCTGGCACAGCCGCAGCTGGTAATGGCACGCTACATGATGGCATCTATTTCGGTGGCGATATCACAGGGACAACACGTGTTCTGATTGGCTGGAACGACATCGATTCTCTGCCAACAACAGGTAATGGTGGAACAGCCATGGGTGACATGGGTATTCGCTTTGACGGCTTTGTGAACACCAGCGCTCCTGGCACATCCGGCGTCGGTATTGTCGGCAACGACATCAGCGCAGGCGGCGGCTCCGAAGACCGCGGCATTTCCTTCTGGAACGGCATCGGCGGTGAATCCACAGTCCGTATTGCCGGCAATACGATCGAAGCTGGCGACGACGGTATTGGTGTGTTCGACACAATCGATACAAACAAAAACCAATCAACACGAGGCAACGCCAACCTGATCATTGAAGGCAACACAATCGGTACGGAATTGGCCCGCGTAGGTCAGGCCAATAGCGGCGACGGTAACGGTATCGACTTCCAGAGTGTTACAGGAAATTCAAATGTGACAATCTCCGGCAATGATGTTTGGTCACGCAAAAACGCAGTTGAATTTGACAAAATTGTCAACACAACAGGGACAGTGACAATCGCCAATAATACCAATCTCGATGCAGCGTCTGAAGACGGCATCCAATTCGCAGCAGGCGTCACAAACGCCAGCGTTGAAATCACCGATAACGATTCAATCGTCGGCGGTAGCGGCGACGGGGTTCGCTTTTCGGGCAACATCAACGGCGCAGACATTGATGTCACGGGCAACACAATCGAGGGCTCTGAAAACGGTGTATCCGCAAAAGGCTCTGAGCTTTCAAACGGTACAACAATCAACGTCGACAACAATACCAAGATTGCTGGCACAAATGGTGTGGGCGTCTGGATTGGCGACATCACACTTGGCGGCGCAACCGTAAGCGTGTCTGGTAACCTCGACATTTCCGCAGGGCAAGAGGGCATCTTGCTTGAAAACCTGACTGGTGCAACGGCGAATGCCAACACCATCGACAACACTGGCTCTGATGGCATCAAAGTTGTGAACGGTGACACCAATACCATCAACAACAACTTTATCGGCACCAATGGCGGCGCAAACAATATCGTCGGCGACGGTATTCTCGTTGACAACTCAGACACTGCAACAATTAAAGGCAACACGATCACTGAAACACATTCAGTCGCCAATGCCAAAGGATCGGGCATTCAGGTCATCAGCAGCGATGATACTGTCATTGGCGGTCCAGGTGCCGAAGGCAACATGATCAGTAACGCTGGTTGGGATGGTATCCGCGTGATTGGTGGCGATAACGTCACCATCGATGACAACGACATCACAGACTCACAGCGCGCCGGTATTTACGGTGAAGACCTGACAAACAGCGCCCTGACAAACAATATAATTGACGGAACGACAGAGTTTCGCGGTATTGGCCTGAACGGTGGCGATACTATTGAAGTGTCCGGTAACACAATCGACAATACCGCTCTCGACGGCATTATTGCCAGAAACGTTGTTGACTTGTCTGTTATCGGGAACATGATTGGTGCGAATGGCGGTGCAAACAATATTGGCGATAACGGCGTATTGTTGATCGGCTCCACAGGCTCAAAAATTCAGGGTAATACTATCAATGATACACAAACAAATGGTATCTTGCTCACAGACGCCAGCACCGGCGCCTTGATCGGCGGCCCAACGAACACCGAACGCAACATCATCGCCAGAACGGGCACAAACGGTATTGTTGTCAATAACGGCAGCAACAACGTAACTATCCAAAACAACGTGGTGCGTCCGACCGGGCAGGGCGGCGTAGAAGGCGAGGGTATCATTCTCGCCGGTCTCACCGGAACAAACCTTGTCGACCGCAATGTAACCGGTAACACATTCGGCCGCGGTATCTTTGCCGATACGGTTTCCGGTCTGACGATCAGCGTCAACACAATTAATAACGCAGGTAATGACGGCATCGAAGTCAAAGACAGCGATAGCGTTCAAATCACAGGCAATAAAATTGGTCTGATTGCTGGGACTGACAATATCGAAGGCGAAGGTATTCATGTTAATAGCTCCGACTTCGCATATGTTGCTGGCAACCAAATTCAAAACACAGTTCTGAATGGCATCCTGATTAACCCAAGCCTGGATGTGACAGTCTTTGACAACACAATCAGCAATACAAGCCAGCACGGTATCGTAATCTCATCCGGCAGCCACAGAGCAATCGTTGATGACAACGATCTTGCCGGTATCGGTTTGGACGATGTGTTTGACGGTATCCATGCGCAAGGTGCAGACGATATCGAAATCACCAATAACGAGATCACAGCCTCCACAAGCCAGCTTGGCGCAACCGGCCACGGCGTATTCGTCTCCGGAGGCACCAGCGCGCTGATCGAAGACAACACTATCACAGGCGCAAACGCAACAAACAGCTCAGATGGTAAGGCTGGCGCAGGCCTTGACGGTATCCACGTTGTTAGCAACGCCGATGTTGAGGTTCTGGACAACACTATCCAGGGCGGCAATGCAAGAGGCAGACTCTTTGGCACAGACCGCGATGGCGGTAACGGTGCAAACGGATACGGCATCGCTGTTGATAGCAGTTCAAGCGCAGATGTGATCGGCAACCACCTGTTGGGTGGCAATGGCGACATTCTGGGCGGCGACCGCGGCCTGAGCGCAGGCTCTGACGGTATACGCGTGACAAGCTCAAGTAGCTCACAAATCAATACCAATGAAGTGAACCACACAGGCGGGCATGGTATTTACCTCAACCCAAGCCACAACTCTGTGATTGATGGCAACATGATCCATGACGTTGCACAGAACGGTATCAACGTTCTGTCCAGCAACAACGTTGATGTCACAAACAACAACCTTCATGCGATTGGTGAAAACGGTATCTTCGCGGACAACACACGCGATATCGATATCTTGGCCAACACAATCGGTGACGGTTCAAGCTACGGTGCGCAGCAAGATGGTATCCATGTTACTGGTGGCCGCAACGCGGAAATAGATGGCAACACAATTCAAGGTGCCGACGGAAACCTGTTATTCCTGGGCGCTGGCCGTGACGGCATCCATGTTGATGGGAACCGTGAAGCAGTGATCACGAATAATACAATTCAGGGCGGTGATACGGTTTCATTCATCATTGATTTACCTGGTGGGTCCGGCGCAGGACGCTATGGCATCTATGCTAATAATTCCGGTGCACAAGGCACACTCAATGGTCGTGACGGCGTTCAGATCACTGGTAACAATATTCTCAACGACGGTCTTGCATTGGGCGCATTGAGCGATGGTATCCATGTCAACAATAGCGCAAGCGGTCTGTTCGGCGACCGTGCCCTTGTTGAACTCAACACCGTCAGCGGCGCTGGCGGCAACGGTATCTTCGTTGATAACACAAGCGGCGTTCAAGTCCTGACAAACACAGTTGAGTTTGCAGCTCAAGACGGTATTCATGTTGAAGACAGCGGTATCGTTGAAATCAAAGGCAATACAGTGACAGGCGCTCTGGGTGATGGCGTCGAATTGCTGCGCTCCGCTATATTCGATATCAGCCAGAACATCGTAACAGGTGTGCTGGGCAACGGTATCCTCGCAACAGGCGTAGTAGAAGGTACAATCAATACCAATACCGTAGAATTAGCCGGTAACGATGGTATTAGCCTGATTGAAGGCGCTCTTGTTGAAATCGACACCAACACCGTGACGGGCTCACTGAACAACGGTATCTCTGTTGTCGACAGCGCAGGCGTCGCCATCAATGGCAATGGCGTAACCGCGTCCGGCAACAATGGTATCTTCGTTGACCCATCTATCGGCATAGATATTACGGGCAACACCGTACTCCTCTCTGCTGTTGACGGTATTCACGCTTTGGATGTTTTGGACCTGACGATTGAAAACAACATTGTCGCCTTGTCTGGTGATGACGGTATCCACGCACAAAATGTTGCAGACTTCAGTATCGCAAACAATATCGTTGGTGGCTCCGCTGATAACGGGATCGAGCTCACAAATGTTGCATTGGGTAGAGTGAACAATAACCTTGTTCTGCTTTCTGGTGACGACGGCATCGACGCTGATAACGTTGCGGGTGTTGGCATTAATGGCAATATCATCGGCCTGTCCGGTGACGATGGCATCGATGTCGATAACGTTATCGGCTTCAGCATCGATGGAAACATCGTTGGCGGCTCTTCTGATAACGGGATTGAGCTCACAAATGCTGCGCTCGGAAGCGTGAACAACAACTTTGTTATCCTCTCCGGCGATGACGGTATTGATGCTGGCAACATTGCCCTCGTCAGCATCGATAACAATCTTGTCTCTCTTTCAGGTGACGATGGTATCAACGTAGAAGATGCGATCCTAGCGACAGTAAACGGAAACTTTGTGACACTGTCAGGCGATAATGGTATCGAAGCAAACGACATTGCATTCACAAGCGTAGACAACAACATCATCTCCCTAAGCGCAAGCAATGGCATACGCTTAGAAGACGCGCTCTTTGCAAGCATTGACAATAACTTCGTGATCCTGTCTGGTGATGATGGTATTGATGCAGAAGACCTCGCGTTTGTAAGCATCGACAATAATATCGTCGCCTTGTCCGGTGATGACGGCATCGATCTCGACAATGCTATCGGCTTCAGCATCGATGGTAACATCGTTGGCGGTTCCGCTGATAACGGCATCGAGCTCATAAATGCTGCGCTGGGCAGCATTGACAACAATTTCGTCACATTATCTGGGGATGATGGTATTGAAGCCGACAACGTAGCGCTCCTCAGTATCGACAATAACATCGTCTCCCTATCTGGGGATGATGGTATTGATGTGAACAACGCATTCTTCGCGACTGTGAACGGCAACATAGTCGCACTCTCCGCTGACAACGGTATCGAGGCCAGCAACATTGCTTTCGCCGGTGTGAATAACAACATCGTCACATTATCCGGTGATGATGGTATTGATGTTGAAGATAGCTCGAATGTCTCCCTTAATGGCAATGCGGCTCTGTTCTCTGGTGAAAACGGTATTGAAGTCATCGATAGCAGCTTCATCACAATCGCAGGCAACACAGCCAACTTCTCAGGAAACGCGGGAATTTACGTTGACCCCTCTGATAACATCACAGTGGAGGGCAATACCGTCACAAGTAATACGATCGGTATCCAGTTCCTGGATGTAACAGACAGCACAATCTCCAACAACATCGTCACTGGTAATGACATTGGGGTTCAACTAACCAATTCAGACATTATCAATGTGATCAACAACACCATCTCTGAAAACGGCTCAATCGGCCTCATCGCTGAAGGAGACACAAATGGTCTGATTATCCTATCCGGTAATACTTTCACGGATAATCCAATCGGAGCACGCTTCGAAAGCGGAGCCATTGACATGAGCGACACAACAAACCCGAATACGTTCAGCGTAACACCGGCATTTGTTGGTCCGGTTACTGGCATCCAATTCGATGGAGCTCCGACTTCGCTCTCAGTTGTCGGAAATACACTCGGCACGACAAACTTCGATGGTTTCTCAACACGCACGATTGGTGAAGCCTTCTATGTCAGAGTAGAAGAAGGGACTTTGCTAACGCCGGGCGGCGCTGTGATAACAATTGACGCTACAGGCTCAAGCTTTGATGGTATCGTTCCTAATACCTTCACGGGGCTAATATTGCCACAAACGATATTTGACCAGATTGAAGATCGTATTTTTGATGCGAATGACCCTACTGCTAATGGTCGTGGAGATATATTCATCGGATTTGCACCTTCCAGCTTGGCCTTCGAAGACTTCCTACAAGACAGAGGCTTTGGCGAGTTTGGAACATCAGGCCTGAGCTTGACAGTGACAGGTCTGCCGCCGACAGGGGCCATCCCGCTGAACCTGGCAGCAATTCAGCCAGCATCAGGTGAGGGCGCAGACGCAGACGATCTGGCAAATATCGAACCGGCCGCAGGCGATGATGGTGAAAATATTCAATGTCTATCACAGCTTGAAGGCGCATTCTTTAATGGCGCAGCCGCAGCAACCTACAGCTACGGTGACAGCTTTGAAGATACGCTGGCGGGCGCAGCAGCTTGTGGAGGCGCAATTTAAGCTTCTAATATAGCAATACAAATATTAAGCAAACGCCTTCGCTTCGTAATACAAGTAGAGGCGTTTCTTTTCTAAAAGCACAAAAAGGAACGAAATTTTTTGCAATATCCTTGCGCTTGCGCTATTTTCTGTCAATATTATGCAGATTATATGCGCATAATGCTTTGAATCGAACACCAAAACAGAAGAATAAAGTATGTACCACGACGATAAATGGAATGCTGTAACCGGCGATGAATTGGCGGGTTTTCTGGAGCAAATCAATCCCATCGATGGAAAATACAAGGTTTCAGCCGACAGCACGCAAGTGCATTGGCGCCAGCTCCCATTTTATGATTCTGTCGCGCTTATTCGCGTGAAAGACCCCAACTGGGTTAACCAAAAGCTGACGATTTACTACCTCACAGACCAAGGAAATCTCTTCCGTCTTAACGGTACATCACCCCCAATCCATGAGGTTAATGCCAAAGCGCCAATCAAGGTGACCGAAGCCAATGTGCTCGAATATCTGCGCTTCTTCTGTTTCTTTGTCCGCGGTGAAGAAGGCCCGTTCTACATTGCCGAAACCATGGACGACCCGAACATGCCAACCGATATGGACGACACAACCCGCTCGGTTGTCGAAGGCACAGTGCGTGGCGCAACCTTCGAAGGCATGAATGATCAGGGACATTTCCTGTGTGATGCGGTGGTTTTCTACTCCAATGCGCTGTTCATCGCTAGTTTCGCGGTTCAGCCAACAGGCATGATCGAAATGCTCGATGACGAGCCAATCGCTGCCGACCTCCCAACCAAGGTCGATCAGCCGGTGTCTTAAAACAATCGCTAAAGCTTTTTTCTATAAAAAATCTGTTGTGCACCGTGGCGCGTAAGCATTTTTTCTTTCTCAAAACCAAGCTTTTCTAAAAACCGCCTTGAGCGCAAGTTTTCTTGTTGGGTCTCAGAAACGATGGTTTTTAAATTCAGCTTACTTTTCGCATCGTCAATACTTGCTACAACCGTTTCCTGAGCCAGGCCCAGCCCCCAAAATTGAGGCAGGAATTTAAAACCGACTTCATAATCTTGCTTGTCGTGATCAGGCCCCACACACACCATACCAATACAATGATTCCTGTCTTTTAAAATCGCAGCACGATTCAAAGCATTCTCCTCATTAACAAGCTCTGCAAAACGAACACTAAAGGCTATTTCATCATCAAGAACACCGCCGAGATATTGCTGAACGTCCGTATTACAATAAAGTTTAAAGATGTCATTCTGGTGGCTAGAAACAAAAGGAATGAGGACACATCTTTTTGTATGTAAAGACTCTGTGTCCTCTGCATCTCTGCGATTCAAATCTAATGCCCCGCCTGACGGATTTCAAAATCCGGATAGGCCTCAAGACCAACCTCTACCCGATCAAGGCCCAGACGCTCTTCCTTCTCGCTAACGCGGATACCGACGGTGTATTTCAAGAACAACCAGACAATCGCACTAGACAGCGATACAAACGCGCCAATCGCCGCAATCCCGGTTAACTGCGCGACAATATCACCGGCCCCGAACAGCGCCACACATAACGTGCCCCAGATCCCGGCTACAAGATGTACAGACAATGCCCCGACAACATCATCGATCTTCAGTTTGTCGAAAATCGGAATAGCTGCGCAGGCCAGCGCCCCGCCGACTGCGCCGATAAGGATTGCCGTTGCGGGCGATGCCACATCCGGCCCCGCCGTAATCGCCACAAGCCCCGCCAATGCGCCGTTCAACACAAGTGTTAAATCCGGCTTGCCGTAACGCATCGTCGCATAGAGCATCGCCGAAACGCACCCGGCCGCCGCCGCCATATTGGTATTCACAAACACCAGCGACATGCTCGTCACGGCTTTTGCCGAGCCAAGCGCCAGCACAGAGCCGCCGTTAAAGCCAAACCAGCCAAACCACAAAATAAACGTCCCCAAAGTCGCCAGCGGTAAATTCGCACCTGGCATAGGATTTACGCGGCCCTCCGCGCTATATTTTCCCGTACGCGGCCCCAAGATGATCGCACCTGTCAAAGCCGCCCATCCACCAACGGAATGCACGATCGTAGAGCCTGCAAAATCGCTAAACCCAAGGTTGGATAGCCATCCTCCGCCCCATGTCCACGCGCCTTGTATCGGATAAATAAGCCCTGTGAGAACAATCACAAACACCAGAAACGGCCATAATTTCATCCGTTCGGCCACTGTGCCTGAAACGATAGAGGCCGCCGTTGCCACGAACACCATCTGGAAAAACCAATCCGACATCGAGGAATAACTGCCCGCTTCGATAACTTTCGCCGCGGCGGCTGCTTCCGCATCTCCCTCAGCCGCCATCAACGCCGTCTCGGCAATCGTCGGGTCATACAAAAGCTTAAATGATCCCCACAAACCGTGCCCGGCAAGGTCGACATACATAAGATTATAACCGATCACATAAAATGCGAGCCCCGCCAGCGAATATAAAACAATGTTCTTTAAACAAATCGCGGCGGTGTTTTGTGCGCGTACAAGCCCCGCTTCCAGCATGGCAAAACCGGCCGCCATCCACATCACGAACGCCCCGCAAATCAGGAACATAAAACTGTTGAGAATAAATGCGGTTTCCGCGCTCATAAGACTTCCCCTTATACTTTATAAAGCGTCTTCGCCGCTCTCACCCGTACGGATACGTACGGCATTCCCGATATCATAAACAAAGATCTTCCCATCGCCGATGCGCCCGGTATTCGCAGAATTCTGGATCGCCTCGACAACTTGATCCTCAAGGCTTTCAGGCACAGCCACTTCAATCTTCACTTTTGGTAAAAAACTCACGGAATATTCAGCCCCGCGGTAAATCTCGGTCTGCCCCTTCTGCCTGCCAAAGCCCTTCACTTCGGTAACGGTCAAACCTTCAACCCCAAGCGCAGTGAGTGCTTCGCGCACATCATCGAGCTTAAACGGCTTAATCACGGCCATAATCATTTTCATGCGACGATCCCCTTTATACTTTTCTTTTGCGGTGCATATAATTAGTATTGGTAACGATTTTCACTGAAAATTCAAGCTTTAAGAATGAAAAAGAACAACCAAAATTTTGACGTAATCATTGTTGGCGGCGGTTTGGCGGGTTTAAGCCTCGCCTGCTCTCTGGCCATCTCTCCCGATTTACAAATCGCCTGTATCGATCAGGCTGACCCGAAATTACAATCCATTGATCTGCGCACCACGGCGATTTCCTATGGCTCTTCTAAAATCCTCGATCAGGCTGGTGTATGGCAGGACATGCTCAAATCCGCCTGTCCGATTGAAAACATTGAGATTCTCGATGGCGACAGCCCGCTTTTGTTGAACTTCCTCTCAACCGAAGTCGAGGGCCGCGCCTTTGGCTGGATTGTAAACAACGCCGATCTCCGCGCCGCGCTACTCAAAAAAGTTAAGTCATTGAAAAACATAACACACATCGCGCCCTCCCAGGTTAGTGACTTTGACGTGGGCGAAGAATCCGCCAGCACGCTTCTGGCCGATGGCACACGCCTGAGCGCCCCCCTGATCATCGGCGCAGACGGCCGCGCGTCTTTCACCCGCGAATGGATGGAAATTCCGACGCGGCAATGGAGCTACAACCAGCGCGCTGTCATTTGCTGCGTTGAACACAAAAACCCACATAACAACATCGCTGTCGAGCATTTCTGGCCCGAAGGCCCCTTCGCGGTTCTGCCTATGACCGATGATAAGAACGGCAAACACAGATCCTCTGTGGTATTCACCGAACACGGGCCGGAGAAAAAATCTCTCATGAAATTTACCGATGCGGAATTTGAAACCGCGCTGGCGGCGCGTTTTCCGGCCCGATATGGCGATGTAAAAATGATCGGCAAACGTGCGGCTTACCCGCTCGCCCTCGTACATTCCACACAATATATCGGCCCACGCATGGCCCTGATTGCCGATGCCGCGCATGGTATCCACCCTATCGCCGGTCAAGGTCTTAATCTGGGCTTTCGCGATGTTGCTAAAATCGCGGAGCTTGTGAGCGAAGCCCGACAAAATGCGCAGGACATAGGCTCTGATGAACTCTTGCAAAATTACCAGCGCGCCCGCCGTTTTGATAATATGAGCATGGTCGCAGTAACAGACGGCCTCGTGCGCCTTTTCTCAAACCGTTTCCCGCCCGTAAAATTCCTAAGACGCTCCGGCTTGAAAATTGTCTCCCGCATCAAACCTGCGAAACAATTCTTTATGCGCCAAGCTATGGGAGATCAATAAGCGCGACTGATGACCAAAACAACGCCGAAAAAGAAAACCATCAACCTCGCCCTTCAGGGCGGTGGGGCCCACGGCGCATTTACATGGGGCGTCTTGGACGCCTTGCTCGAAGACGGCCGCATTGATTTCGAAGGCGTCAGCGCCACCTCCGCCGGGGCCATGAATGCCGCAGCTTTGGCGTACGGCAAAACCAAAGGCGATTCCGAAACCGCCCGCGAAGTGCTTGAAAACTTCTGGCATGAAGTCTCCCGTAAAAGCTCGATCTTCTCGCAGCCTAAAAACCCGCATTTTGATATCGGCGCGCTGTTTAACCCGTGGATGAGCGAATGGACGCAAAACAACGTCTCGTTCATGGAAAGCCTTACGCGCTCTATTTCACCTTACCAATTCAACCCCTTGAACCTGAATTTGCTCAAAGATGTTCTCGAAAAGACCATTGATTTCGATCACGTTCACGCCTGTGATTGCATGAAGCTGTTCATCACCACAACAGATGTCCAAAGCGGCCTGCCCAAAATTTTCGAAAATCAGGACGTAACTCAGGAAGTCCTTCTGGCCTCCGCCGCGCTCCCGACATTGTTCCAGGCGGTTGAAATCAAAGGCCGCCATTACTGGGATGGTGGCTATTTGGGTAACCCCTCGCTTTGGCCGCTCTTTTATCATGCGCAATCGCGCGATATCCTGCTGGTCCATGTAAACCCGATTAAGCGCGACGAAATCCCCAAAGACTCCCAAAGCATTGATAACCGCCTTAATGAGATCACTTTCAACGCCTCACTGCTCAAAGAGCTCCGCGCAATCGATTTCGTCCAAAAACTACTGCATGAAGACATGCTCAAAGACGAGCATAAAGACCGCTATAAGGACATTCTGCTGCACGCCATTCGCGCCGATGATGTCATGCGCGACCTCTCTGCCACCTCCAAATTCGACACAGATTGGTCATTTTTGACGGATTTACGCGATTCCGGGCGCAAAGAAGCCAAAATCTGGCTCAAAAACCACTTTAAAGACCTGAATAAACGGGCCAGCGTCGACATCCAAAAGGACTATTTGGCAGCGTAGCTGTCATCCTGAAGCGCATGCGCTGAAGGATCTCCCGCCAAATGCTGGGATTTCTCACATTCACATCAAAATCACAGGCAAAACAACATTTGACAGCCCAGCAAAAGGACGTTATAAACCGCATACTTTTAAGAATTCGACTATTGTAAGAGGCGCTTTTTAAGCGAAAACAGATATGAAACGTACATTCCAACCAAGCCGCATTGTTCGCGCACGTCGCCACGGTTTTCGCGCACGTATGGCCACGAAAAACGGCCGTCAGGTTCTGGCACGTCGCCGCGCCAAAGGCCGTAAGGTTTTGAGCGCTTAAGCAAAGCGAACCCCTTTTATTAAAAAGGCGCGGCTTCCCATGGCTAGCGCCTTTTTGTATGGTAAAATCATGCAAGCATCCAAAGACGACATCGCCAGCCTGATCCAGATCAAAAAACGCGCGGATTTTGTGAAAATCCAAAGCAAGGGTCAAAAATGGGTGTCCCACGGCCTCATTCTCCAGACCATGCCGGGCGAAGCCGAGGAAAAGCGTATTGGCTTCACGGTTTCCAAAAAAGTTGATAAATCTGCCGTAAAGCGCAACCGCATCAAACGCCGCCTACGTGCAGTGGCTGCCGATATTTTGCCAAGTGGCGCCAAAGCCGGACAGGACTATATCCTCGTTGGTCGCCCGCAAACCCTCACGCGCCCATATGAAACCCTCAAAAAAGACCTCGAATGGTGCCTGGGAAAATTGGGACTCAAACAATGAAACACATCCTCAAAGCCCTTATCAAAGCCTATAACCTCGTCCTTTCCCCGTGGATGGGCAATCAATGCCGCTTTGCCCCGACATGCTCATGCTATGCGCACCAAGCCATTGATAAGCACGGCAGCTTCAAGGGCAGCTGGCTGGCGCTTAAACGTCTTTTAAAATGCCACCCGCTCTATAAAGGAAACTTCATTGATCCTGTGCCCTGATACCCCTTGATGCACAGACATCCATCGTCTATAAACGCCAAATGAATCCGAACAATCCAAATCAAAACAACAAAATGCATCCCGAAGATATGCGCAATATGTTCATCTTCGTGATCTTAGCCGCCATTCTTTACTTCGCTTATAACACCTATGTGTTGCAGCCACAGGCCGAAGCGATGAAAGCTGCGGAGCAACAGGCCACGCAAACAGCCACGGCAAATGCTCCCGCTGTCCCCGCAGCGCAGGACCTGAAGCCTCTAACGCGCAGCGAAGCACTAAACGCCGCCTCCGAGCGGCGTATCAAAATCAACAACGATGCAATCTTTGGGACAATCTCCACAAAAGGTGGCGTGCTCGACGATCTTGCTCTTCATAATTACTACGAAACACTGGAAAAAAAGGACAACGTCGTACTCCTCTCGCCCAAGCGCGCAGAATTCCCGCGCGAGATCGAACATGGCTTTGTCGCCTCAGATAAATCAGTGCGCCTGCCGGATGAAAACACGATTTGGAGCGTGCGAGGCAACAATAGCCTTACACCGGGTAACCCAATAACACTCACTTGGAACAACGGCGCAGGGCTGACTTTTGAGCGGACCATAGCCATTGATGACCAATTTCTCTTCACCTTCACACAAAAAGTAACCAACAATTCAGGCTCGCCCGTCACACTATATCCCTATGGCTTGATCAATCAAAAATGGGTGCCACCATATTTCGCCAGTACATGGATTTCCCATGAGGGCCCTATCGGTTATATCGGTGAAGAACTTCAGCAGCCAAGTTACAATGATCTCAAAAAAGGCACGGATCAAAGCTTCACCGCGAACAAGGGTTGGCTCGGTATCACTGATAAATACTGGCTTTTGGCATTGATGCCGCCTCAGGATAAAGAGGCAAAATACCGCTACAGCTACGCTGGTGACAGAAAAAATAAAAAAGATGAAGGCCGCTTTCAGGCTGATTTCCTGGGCAGCGCCATGACCATTGCGCCCGGCGCATCCGAATCGGTTGAGAGCAACACATATGTAGGCGCAAAACGCGTGCTTGTTCTCAATGAATATGCGGAAAAACTGGAAGTTCCTCGCCTCGACTTAGCTGTTGATTTTGGTTGGCTGTGGTTCATGTCTATTCCATTCTTCTACATCCTGCATTATGCGGGCGAGCTTGTCGGTAATTTCGGCGTAGCGATTCTTATTCTAACGCTCGTCCTTCGTGGAGTTACATTCCCGCTCACCAATCTGTCTTACAAATCTTTCGCCAAGATGAAAAAGGTTGGCCCTCAGATTGTCGAGCTACGTGAAAAATACGGTGATGATAAACAAAAACTGCAACAAGAACTGGTTCAAATGTATCAGCGTGAGGGCGTCAACCCGATGGCGGGCTGTTTCCCAATTCTATTGCAAATTCCGATTTTCTTCGCGCTCTATAAAGTATTGTTTGTGACGATTGAAATGCGCCACGCACCGTTCTTTGGGTGGATTCAGGACCTCTCTGCGCCTGACCCGACAAGCATTTTCAATCTTTTTGGTCTTATTCCCTGGGATCCACCTTCATTCCTCATGATTGGCGTATGGCCCTGCGTTATGTTACTAGCGATGATCGTGCAAAAGAAACTCAACCCACCGCCGCAAGACAAACTCCAGCGTGATATCGCCAATTACATGCCGTTCATGTTTGCCTTCATCATGTCGCAATTTGCTGCGGGCTTGGTAGTCTATTGGTCCTTTTCTGCGATTATCGGGATCATTCAACAAATCATCATAATGCGCCGCATGGATGTGCCTATTCACCTGTTTGGTGAAACCGATGATGAAAAGAAAATGGACGAGGCCATCGATAAGGGGCCGGATGTTCATCCAATTGCCGAAATGGCGGAGGATGACGTAGAAGAAGCCCTCTTTGGCAAAGACGAAGAGCCTAAGAAAATCTCTCCGCCCAAGCCCAAGAAAAGCAAAAAGAAGAAAAAGTGACCGCTGAATTCACCCCCCAAGAGCTAGAATCCGCCCGCGTCCTTTTCGCGGGTGAGTGTAATTTTATGCTCGGCGTGGCGGGCCTCAAACAGCTCCCATATGCTGCCCTGCCGGAAGTCGCTTTTGCCGGTCGCTCCAATGTCGGGAAATCATCGTTGCTCAACGCGCTCACGAACCGTAAGACACTCGCCAAGACCTCCAACACGCCCGGCCGCACGCAACAACTGAATTACTTCAATCTCGGCGGCAAACTCTACATCGTTGACATGCCGGGTTACGGCTATGCCAAAGTCTCCAAGACCCAGCGCGATGAATGGACCAAGCTCATATTTGATTATCTGCGCGGCCGCCCGACTTTGCGCTGTGTCTTCATTCTCATCGATTCCCGTCACGGCCTCAAAGACAGCGATGAAGACCTCATGAGCATGCTCGACGAAGCTGCCGTGACCTACCGCATTGTGCTCACCAAAATCGATAAAGTGAAAAAGACTGAGCTGGATAAAACCGTTGAACAGACCCTTAGAGCACTCAAAAAACACCCCGCAGCTTTCCCCGAGCTTTCCGCCACCAGCGCGGGTAAAGGCCACGGCCTGCCCGAGCTCAAGGCAGTTATAACATCCTACAGCTAACTATTGATCGGCAATGATGGTGTAGAATCCATACGCATCTTGTGATTGGTTTTCCACACACAGCGATGCAACTTCATGGCATGCCGCGCAAATGGGTGATCCCGTTGGGTCGGTCGTCAAATCCACATTCGTACCTGTATACAAAGCATCATCAATCATCGTTTCCTTAATTGAATCGCCCATTGTTGGGATCGTAGTGGTGCCGTTGACCTTCTCGTTGATCTTTTCACATACCTGCTGCGAAATCTGATACGCCACCAAAATCACATCCTCATTCGTGCTGGTCGTCCATTCCACATTATTAAACCGCCCCATATACCAACCGGGTGTAGGATCAGAAGTACTTTGAGAAATTGCTTCATCGGGGATGCGCCCCTTAATAAGCCCCCCGCCTTCGGGATGATAGACACGGTTTGCGCGGTCCAGCTGTGTGCCGTCGTTAAAAGTTCCGCTACTGGGGTCCATGAAATCCAGATCGTCAATATCGCTCCCGCTAAAAAGCATTTGATCAATCGTAGACTTCGCCTGCGCTGCATAGGAAATGAGCTGTGTCGCATAAAGCTCTGCTCTCTCATCCGACAACGTGCCAGCTTCATTTGTATCGCTTTGCCGCGCCAGTGTGAAACTCAGCGCCGCAAATAACGCAATCGCGATCAGCACGTATATCAACGCATTCCCGCGTTCTCCCGCGCGCTGCTCGTCTTTTTGTTCCTTATTTGTTTCCATTTAAAACCAAACCTGTTAGCATGAGTCCCATGGCTGATATCTTACCGCAAATCACAAGCATTGAAACCCTCCCCGCTTTGATCGCCGGATTTATTTTTGGTGTGCTATGCATGAGCATCGTGCTGCTCATCGCCCGCCAAAAACTCGCCACGCAAAATGCGGAGCTCAAGGCGCAGATGCGCGAGCGCGAAATCGCCTATAACAAAGCCGGGGCCGAGCTTGATGCGCGCTTTAAGATGACCGCCAATGAAGCGCTGCAAAAATCGAGCGAACAATTCCTGCAACTCGCGCAAGAACGCCTCAAAGCTGCGCAGGCCGATTCCGCCCACGATCTCGAAAAACGCCAGAACGCCATTGGCGAAATGATCAAACCCGTGCATAAAAACCTCGAAAACATGGCCAAAGCGCTCGAACAAGTCAAAGGCACCGACACGGCCCTGCGCGAAGACCTCAAGAGTCTGAGCCGCGAAACCGCCAAGCTTGTCGGCGCGCTGCGTGACCCTGCGGCGCAAGGACGCTGGGGCGAATATATTCTTGAAGGGCTGCTCGACAAATCCGGCCTCATCAAAGGCGTGCACTATGAAACGCAAGTCTCAATGAATACTGAAAGCGGTCGCCAGCGCCCCGATGCGATCATCAATATGCAAGATGGCTTCAACATCATTATCGATGCCAAGGCGCCCATCAACCAATTCGCCGACCGCCTATCTGATAATTTGAGTGAAGATGAATACAATTCCCTCATGCAATCCCTGTCTAAACAGGTCAAATCCCATGTCCAGCAACTTGGTAAAAAAGGGTATTGGGAAAATGTCGACAGCCCCGATTTCACGGTTCTCTTCTTGCCCTCCGAGCACCTATATTCTCTGGCTTTGCGCGCGGATACGGGCCTTGTCGAATACGCCGCCGCGCAAAATATTATCATCGCTTCGCCAACCCTGCTGATGAGCCTGCTTCGCGTTGTCGGGATGAGCTGGCGTCAGGTTGAGCTTGCCAAGAATGCGCAGGAAATTTCCGAGCGCGGGACTGATCTTTATAAACGCCTGCTGACTTTCACCGACCATCTCTCCAAAATCGGCGGAAATTTGCAAAAGGCAATGAACGGCTATGATGCCGCCGTCGGCTCACTGGAACGCCAAGTCCTCCCCGCCGCACGTAAATTCAAGGACCTTCAGGCCGGATCGGGGCTGTCCGATATCCCCGAATTCGGTGCCATCGAAGAAACCCCGCGTATGCTATCCCTCACTGCTGAGGACGAGCAGGAAAAGAAACGGGCTTGACCAAAGCGGCGCAACCCCTTAGGTCATAGCGTATGAGCAACACTTACGAAATCATCACCGTACCCGACCCGGTTCTTAAGGAAACGGCGAATGAGATCGCTGGCATCACACCCGATATCCAAAAACAAATGGATAAGATGCTGGCGACCATGTATGACGCGCCGGGCATTGGCTTGGCCGCAAACCAGGTCGGCCTGCTAAACCGTGTTCTCGTCATGGATCTTGCTCGCAAAGACGACGGCGAAGAACCGTCACCCATTTGCATGGCCAATCCGCAGATCGTCTGGGAATCCGAAGATATGAGCGTGATGGAGGAGGGCTGCCTGTCCATCCCCCAGCAATATGCGGAAGTCGAACGCCCCGCCATCGTGCGTGTGAAATACTGGGATTACGACGGCAAAGAGGCCGAGCTGGAGGCTACAGGCCTGCTCTCTCATTGCGTCCAGCATGAAATCGACCATTTGAACGGCGTGCTGTTCATCGATTACCTCTCATCCCTCAAACGCAATATGATTTTGAAGAAACTCGAAAAGGCCAAAAAGCAAAACCTGCTATGACAACGACCCCGCTTCGCATCGCTTTCATGGGCACGCCGGACTTCGCGCTTTCGGCCCTCAAAGCCTTGAACGAAGGCCCGCATAGCGTGGTCTGTGCATATTCGCAGCCTCCGCGCCCCAAAGGCCGCGGCCATAAGGTTCAGCCTTCCCCTGTACAGGCTTACGCGGAACAACATGATATTCCCGCCCATCACCCAAAATCCCTGAAATCCCCAGAGGAACAAGAGATTTTCGCATATTATAAGCCTGACGTGGCCATCGTGGCGGCTTACGGCTTGTTACTGCCCAAAGCCATTCTGGAGACGCCCAAATACGGCTGCATCAATATTCACGCCTCATTGCTCCCGCGTTGGCGCGGCGCATCGCCCATCCAGCACGCGATTTGGAAGGGCGATGCCGAAACAGGCGTCACTCTGATGCAAATGGATGAAGGCCTCGACACCGGCCCCATGATCACCAAAGCCACCACACCCATTACCGCCAGCACAACAACCCCCTCCCTCCACGATACTCTTGCCGCATTGGGCGTGGATATGGTCGGAGAAGTGCTGGACATGCTGTCACAAAATCAGGACCTAAATGCAGAACCACAGGATAACGACCAATCCACCTACGCCCCTCTCCTGACCAAAGAAAATGGCCGCATTGATTGGGCTCAAAATGCGAACGATATTGATCGCCAAATCCGTGCTCTCAACCCCTGGCCAGGCACGTATACGGGCGAAGGTGATGCACGCCTGAAAGTCCTCTCTGCCGCTCTTTTCAAAGATGATGGATCAAAAAACCGACCGGTCGGTACTTTGCTGAGCACTAACGGTGACGTTGGTTGCGGCGCATATACCGCCATCCGTCTTATAAGCGTGCAGCCCGCTGGTAAAAAGCCGATGGACATACAATCAGCCATAAACGGGGGATATTTAAAACCCGGAGAACGTCTTGCATGACCCGTTACAAGATAACCATCGAATACAAGGGTACAGACTATTACGGCTGGCAAAAACAGCCCGATCTCCCGACAATTCAAGGCGAGATTGAAAAAGCCATTCACGCCTTCAGCGGACAAGACGTAGAGATCACCACCGCTGGCCGCACAGACGCAGGCGTACACGCCCGCGGCCAGGTCGCACATTTCGATCTGGACGACCTTAAAAACGCGATGGAGCCTTATGAAATCGCCAAGGCCATTAACGCCCACCTGCAGCCACAGCCTATCCAAATATTAGGTGCTGAGATCGCCGACGAGGATTTTAACGCGCGTTTTGATGCCAGAAACAAGCTGTACGTATACCGCATTCTAAACCGTCAGGCCTTTTTGACACTCGATAAAGGCTTGGCTTGGCAAGTCAAACG
>CAYGNI010000013.1:0-26900 GCA_964351195.1 uncultured Micavibrio sp. | reverse complement strand
GCCCAATGCTTGATAGGGCAGCACGATTTCTCATCCTTCCGTGATTCCGAGTGTCAGGCTAAAAACCAGGTGCGGACGCTGGACCGCCTTGACGTCCAAAGTTTCCAAACCACCGAAGGGATTCAAGAAATCCTGATCGAAGCCGAAGCCCAAAGCTTCCTTCACCACATGGTCCGCAACCTTGTCGGAACGCTCGCGATGGTGGGCGAGGGCAAATGGAACTCCAAAGACGTCGTCAAAGCGCTGCAGGCCAAGGACCGCAAAGCCGCAGGACCTACGGCGCCTGCTGATGGCCTCTACCTTGTGCGCATCGATTATTAAACACATCTGTTCTCACAAAAAAAACGTACAAAAAGTAAAGTTATGAAAAAAGTTTGTGTTTTCAGCCTTATTCAGCTATAACCCAGCATAATAAACGCAAACATATAAGAGATAAGCCATGATGTTTTTAAGACCTGTTTTCCTGTGTTACGCCCTTTTTGCCATTATGGCGGCACCAGTTGTGGCTGTCGCACAGGAATCGCCACGCACCTTGGAGCGTCTCAGTGATCTCAATCGCATCAGCCCACTGCAAAACCCGGAATTCGAGCGCGCCGAGGACGTGTTGGGCCGCAAAATCCTTGATCGCAAAAACAAAGTTATCGGCGAAGTCAAAGACATCACCCTGAGAAATAACGGGACAATCAACACAATTAACACGGATTTTGACCGTCTACGCCTAGGGAACACTGTCTTTCTGGATTTTCGAGAAATGAGCATTCGCCCTGTGAGTGACGCGTATTCTTTGGCGATGGATTCCGATGAAATCGCGGCGTTTTATCCGCAATTACTGGCTAATATCGATACTGCAGCGGGGAATGAAGACGACAGTTTCTCCACGCTTAAAATCGTCGGATCGAAGGTTGAGGCCGTAGATGGTCGTAATTTGGGATCAGTGAAATCCGTGCTTTTTGGTTCAAACGGCACGCGTGCGAGTGCATTGTATGTGGAGCTCAGTATCGGCACAACGCGCGGCGACTATGTGGCCATCCCGTTCCGCTCTGCTGATTTACAAGCCAATGGCAGCGCGCTCAAAGCAGTTGTTAGCAACGATCTAGCTAATGCCATGATCGACATCGCGGATAATTGATTTACACGATCACTTCCATTATAAAACCGACCGGTCGGTAAGTTCGTGACCTAATACGGCGCAGGGGCTTAACGGAAATAGCGCTCAAGTATCTTCTGATAAATGAGCGTAAGCTGCTCAAGGTCTTCAACCCGTGCGTTTTCGTCAATATGATGCGCGCTTTCATTCACCGCCCCGCATTCAATCACAGGACAATACTGCACGATGAATCGCGCATCCGATGTTCCGCCATTGGTCGTGAAATCAGGTGTGCGTCCAACAACATCCGTAACGGCATTACGCACTATTTCACTCCATTCCCCGGGCTGTGTGATAAAGCTCTCGGCATTGCCTTCAAATGCAATCTCATAGGCTTCGCCAATACCATCCAGTATGTCCTTGATTTTCGCTTTGAGCGTGTCCGAGCTCCACTGATTATTAAAGCGAATATTGAATTTGATCTGCCCGCTGGCTGGAATAATGTTGGTCGCTGTATTGCCGACATCGATGCTGGTGATCTCCAGATTGCTCGCGGGGAAGAATTCATTCCCCTCGTCGAATTGATAGCTCGCCAAAGCATCCGCCATCTTAATCAAGCGTGGCATCGGGTTATCCGCAAGTTGTTGATAGGCCACATGCCCTTGCTTGCCGGTGACGGTGACGCCGCCGTTTAATGACCCCCGCCGTCCAATTTTAATTTCCTGACCCAGTTCCTTCGGATTTGTTGGCTCACCTACGATTGCAACATCTGGTAATTGGCTATTTTCGGCCATCCACTCCAAAACTTTAGCAGTTCCATTGATCGAAACGGCTTCTTCATCCCCCGTGATCAGCACGCTGATCGAGCCTTTGGGCGTATTCCCCTTCAGATATGCGCTCAGAGCACATACAAACGCCGCCACGCCGCCTTTCATATCTGTGGCGCCGCGCCCATATATAATTCCGTTCTTAATGGTGGGTGTAAACGGGCCATATGTCCATTGATCATCCGGTCCCGGTGGCACAACATCCGTATGCCCGGCAAAACAAAGATGCGGTCCATCGCTGCCGAGACGCGCAAATAAATTCGGCACTTCGTCATCGCCATCACCAAACGGTAGGCGATGACATTCAAACCCCAATTTTGAGAGTTCTTCAGCCAGAATATCCTGCGCACCGTCATCGACAGGTGTCACAGACGCGCAGGCAATTAATTTTTCCAAAAGTGATATCGTATTGCTCATAAGATGTCATAGCATAGAATACTAAAAAGATAAATCTGCCATTAACAACTTCGCAGAAGTCAAAATACCAACCAGTCGGTATTTAAACAAACGTCTGATTCAAAATGATTAATCGCGCAACAAATCATTAATGCTTGTTTTGCTGCGTGTCTGCTCATCGACGCGTTTGACAATCACCGCGCAGGATAAACCTGGCCCCGCTGAGCCATCCGGCAAAGCTTTACCCGGCATAGTTCCAGGAACAACGACCGAATACGCCGGTACGCGCCCGCGGAAAACTTCGCCGGTTTCCCGGTCAATAATTTTCGTGGATTGGCTGATGAAAACGCCCATTGAAAGAACGCACCCTTCTTCAACGACAACGCCTTCAACAACTTCGGAGCGCGCGCCGATAAAGCAATTATCCTCAATAATGGTCGGGCCGGCCTGCAAAGGCTCCAAAACCCCGCCAATCCCGACGCCGCCGGAAAGATGTACGTTTTTGCCGATTTGTGCGCATGATCCGACGGTCACCCATGTATCAACCATCGTACCTTCATCAACATAGGCCCCCAAATTAACAAAAGACGGCATAACAACGACGCCCGGAGCAATATAAGCCCCCCGGCGTACAACACAATTCGGCACGGCGCGAAATCCTGCGTCTTTGAACTGAGCCTCACCCCAACCCGTGAATTTGCTTTCAACTTTGTCATACCAATTCGCCAGATTAGGCCCGCCGGAAATAACCTGCATCGGGTTCAAACGGAAAGACAGCAACACCGCTTTTTTCAACCATTGATGTACGTGCCATGCACCGTCAATTTTTTCGGCGATCCGCGCCTGCCCGGAATCGAGCATACCAAGAGACGTTTCCACCGCGTCTCTGATCTCACCTTGCGTATCTACGCTGATCTCATCGCGGCTGTCCCATGCCTGCTCAATAACTGTTTCCAATTGTGCGTCTGCTTTTTTCGCTGCCAAAGCCATCTCCTGATAAATCCTTTTACTGAAATAATGATGAGGCAATTGACCACGCGGGGCATCAAAAATCAAGAACTTGATTCCCTTGCCGGTCCGCCTGTCGTAAGCTGTAATGATGATATGCACCATTGAATGGAACACCTTGAGTATCCCCGAATGGGAACAAAAATATAAAACCATTACGCGCGCCAATGTGCTGCAATCCTATGATTATGCTTGCGCCATCGCGCCGTTAAACCACCAAAAGCCGCGCTGGGGCTTAATAAAAATTGACGGCCACGAAGCCGGATTGGTCCAGATCCTGGAAGCGGGCCTCTTCAAAAACCGCATTCACGCTGTGATTCTCGATCGCGGCCCGCTATGGTTTCATGAATACGGCACGCTGGAACATTGCGACGCTTTTATAAAAGCCTATAACAAAGAATTCCCACGCCGCCCGGGGCGCAAACGCCGCTTCATTCCTGAAATCCAAGCCTCAGATGAAATAACGCAGCGCCTCACTGCTCACGGTTTCACCCGCCAACCAGCCCCCGGCTATCAAACTCTATGGCTGGATTTGCGCGAAGACCCCGAAACCCTGCGCCAAAACCTCAAGAAAAATTGGCGCGGAACGCTCAATAAAGCCGAAAAGGAAAACCTCACCCTTGAATGGGACGAGCAGGGCGCGCATCTCGATTGGCTCTTGCAAAACTATGCCGTAGATCGCGCAGCGAAGGGTTATGACGGCCCATCCGTAAAACTCATAAGGGCCATGGCAAAGACGTTCACTCCGGGCAAAAACATGCTGATCGGACGCGCGTTATCAAAGGGTGATCCCATCGCCGGAATCCTCATTTTATGCCACGGCGCGGGCGCGACCTACCAGATTGGTTTTTCGCAAGCCGAAGGACGAAACAAAGGCGCGCACCATTTGCTTTTGTGGAATGCGCTTTTGGTGTTAAAACAAAAAGGAATCCACGATTTTGACCTTGGAGGCGTAAACGATGAGACAGCAAAAGGTGTTAAAGATTTTAAAACGGGTATGGGCGCGAAGCTGTTTTATACTGCTGGCCTTTACCATTAGTGCCATATCTGCTGCGCCCGCAAGCGCGGCTTCGCCCTCACATCAAAAACTGGTCTACGAGGTTTATGCCGGGGGCGTTCACGCAATTCAGGCCACGCTCGACATGGAAATCAAACCTCAGGACCGCTACTCCCTGACGCTCTTCGCCAAGACCCGTGGTTTTTTGGGTTCCGTCGCTCCATGGTTCGGAACATTTGAAAGCCACGGTTGGGGCTCGACCAAAGGCGATTACCGCCCTGAACAACATAAATCAGTCAGCACATGGCGTGATGAAAAAGAAATCAAAGATTACGCCTATGGCAAGGACGGCAAATTTATCAAGATCACCATTGATGATCACGACAAGCCGCCAGAGGTCAAAGATATAGAAAAAGAAATCACCGACGGCACGACCGATGCGCTTACCGCAGCACTGCTTGTCCTCGAAAATTATAACAAGACGGGAACTTGCGAAGGCAGCTCCAAAGTCTTTGATGGCAAACGCAGCTTCGAACAAAAATTCGTGCACGAAGAAAACGTTGAGCTAACGTCATCCAAATACAACATCTATGATGGCCCCGCCGCCAAATGCACGGTTGAGGTCATTCCTCATAAAGGCAAATGGCATGAAAAACCGCGCGGCTGGATGTCGATTCAGGAACAAGGGCGCGAACGCGGCACCATGCCGACCATGTGGGTGGCGAGCCTTGAAGACGGCGCTCCCGCCGTCCCCGTCAAAATCTTTGTCAAAACCGCATACGGAAGTCTCTTCATGCACCTCGCGGAATATGAAAGCGACGGCCAGATTCTGGTGGCCGAAAAAAGAGTTCGGGATGAAGATGAGTAAACACTTGTAACTTGAACCCCGCCTTCTCACAATTGAAGACATGAGTCCTAAACCACCATTAGCAATTGTCATCTTGGCCGCGGGCAAAGGCACGCGGATGAAGACTGACCTCCCAAAAGTCATGCACCCTTTGGCGGGCAAGCCGATGATAAATTGGCTCATCGATACTTGCGAATCCCTAAAGCCGCAAAAAATAATCACCGTTATCGGCCCCGATATGCAAGATCTTGAGGCCGCCGTCAAACCCCACGAAACTGTGATCCAAAAAACCAGAAACGGCACCGGCGGCGCGCTCAAATGCGCGCTTCCCGCACTCAAAGGTTTCAAGGGCAACGTGCTTGTTCTGATGGGCGATGAGCCACTTGTCGAAAAAGAAGTCCTGCAAAGTTTAATCAATGCCGGCACACTCGCCGCGCAGGCGTTTAATACAAATACGCCCCACGGCCTTGGCCGCATGATCCTGAACGATAACGGCACACTCAAAAACATCGTCGAAGAAAAAGACTGCACCAAATCCCAAAAACAAATCACCCTGTGCAACGCCGGAAATTATTGCATCCCCGCCGCCAAGCTTACGCACTGGGTTGAAAAGATCGATAACAAGAACGCGCAAAAAGAATACTATCTTACCGACCTCCCCGCCATTGCCGCCAAAGACGGCGTCGAAACAATCGTCATCCAAAGCGATTGGCAAGGGCCTTGGGGCGTAAATGATCGCATCCAACTCGCGGCGCATGAAAAGATGGCGCAAAACATCCTGCGCGAAAAAGCTATGAATGCGGGCGTGAGTATGGTCGACCCCGCCAGCGTTTATCTGCAGCATGACACAAAAATTGCGCCCGGCGTGACGATCGAGCCGAATGTCTTTTTCGGCCCCGGTATGCGTGTGGACGAAGACGTGCACATCAGAGCCTTTTGCCATCTCGAAGGGGCGCATATTAAACGCGGCGCCATCGTTGGCCCGTTCGCCCGCCTGCGCCCCGGCACGGACATCGGACAGGACGTGAAAATCGGAAATTTCGTCGAGGTCAAAAAATCCACCATCGGCAAAGGCTCAAAAATCAATCACCTCGCCTATGTCGGCGATACCGCAATGGCCGAGAATGTGAATTTCTCCGCCGGGGCCATCACCGTCAACTACGACGGCTTCGACAAATTAAAAACCACCATCGGCAAAAACGTTATGGTCGGCTCCAACGTCAATCTTGTCGCCCCCCTCACCATCAAAGACGGCGCTATTCTGGCCGCCGGTTCCACGATCACGGGAGACATCCCCGAAGATTCTCTGGCCATCGCACGCGAGCCCGAAACCGTGAAGCCTGGCTGGGCTGCAAAATTCCGCAAATCGAAAACCAAAAAGAAAAAGTAAGAAAAATTCATCCGTGGATAAGACTGTATGCATGGCTTGTGCGTGCCCCCTCGCGCATGGTTGTTTGAAAGAGTACATTTCAAAAGGCAGGACCCATGAAGAAAATCATCCTCGCTGCGTTTATACTCATTCCTTTCTCCTCTCCTGCTTTCGCAGCCTGCGAAGGCTTTCTAAATTCCATGAACGCCCTCGAAGCCGCCGTGAAAGAACAACCAAAACCGCAAACAAAAACGGACAGGCATATTCAAAGCATCAAACAATCTTTGGACGAGCTTGAAGCCGCCCTGCGGGAGCACAAACAAAGCCAAATCTCCCAAACGCCGCAATCCCCGCGCCAATCCGCCAAAGCAATGTAACAATCCGCAACATGTTGTGATTTGCCTTAATTCAAGGGTCTTTGTAGATTGAACCACAACGGTCACAAAGAGCACAACGGGTTTCATGCCAAAAGACTTACATCTCAATGACCCTGCGAATATCGCTGCGGAAAAGGTATTGGACTGCGCTTTCAAAATTCATAAGCAATATGGCGCAGGCTTATTAGAAAGTGCCTATGAAAAGCTCCTTGTTTATGAATTAACGCGGAACATGGGTTTAAAAGTAGAGGCGCAAAAAACGCTGCCGATTATGCATGAAGGATGTGAAATTGATGCAGGCTATAGATTGGATCTCGTCGTTGACGATTGTTTGATTGTTGAATTAAAGAGCGTTGAAAAATTATTACCAATCCATGAGGCACAGCTCATTACATATTTGAAGCTGTCGAATATAAGGTTGGGGCTTCTTATAAATTTCAATGTTCAGCTTTTAAAGAACGGAATCAAAAGGCGGATCCTGTAATCGTTGTGTACGTTGTGATCGTCGTGGTTAAAAAAAAGGATTAAAAACGAATGTGCGGAATAATCGGAATTCTCAGTGAAAAAGAAGCGGCACCGCGTCTCATAGAGGGACTGCGGCGTTTGGAATATCGCGGCTATGATTCTGCGGGTATTGCCACGCTGAATAACGGCCATATCACACGCATGCGCGCCCCCGGCAAGCTGACCAATCTCGAAGAAAAGATCGCCGCCACACCGTTGCACGGCTCATCCGGCATTGGCCACACACGCTGGGCGACGCATGGCGGCCCAACCGAAGACAATGCCCACCCACACGCGACAGAGCGCGTCGCCGTCGTCCATAACGGCATCATCGAAAATTACGCCGCACTGAAAGAAGAGCTGCAGCAAAATCAGGTTCGCTTCGAAACCGACACCGATACGGAAGTCATCGCCCACCTTGTTGATTATCATCTCAAGCAGGGCCTCAGCCCACAGGATGCAGCCAACGAAACCTTCAACCGTCTTGAGGGCGCTTACGCCATCGTGATGATTTTCGCAGGTGAGCATAATTTGATGATTGGCTGCCGTCAGGGCACACCGCTGGCCATCGGCTATGGCGAAGGGGCAGGAGAAGGCGAAATGTACATGGCGTCTGATTCTTATGCCCTTGCGCCGCTGACCAAAAAGATCTGCTTCCTCGAAGATGGCGACCGCGTTATCGCCACGCGTCAGGGCGCGCGCGTGTACGTGAATGACAATCAGGATGTCGAGCGTGAAATCCGCACCACCGCCCAAAGCGGCGCTATCGAAGGCAAAGGCCAGCACGCCCACTTCATGCTCAAGGAAATCTACGAACAACCGGCCGTCATCGGCGAAACGCTCAACGCCTATGTCAACGCCGCCACAGGCCGCATCAGCGTCCCCGAAGAGATCGAGCAAGCTCTTATCAAGACCCCGCGCATCACGCTTATCGCCTGCGGCACAGCCTATTACGCGTGCATGGTCGCAAAATACTGGTTCGAGCAAATCGCCCGCGTGCCTTGCGAAATCGATGTTGCGTCGGAATTTCGCTACCGTGAAGCCCCCATGCCCGAAGGCGGCGTGTCGATCTTCGTGTCACAATCCGGCGAAACCCTCGATACGCTAGAGGCCCTGCGCTATTGCAAACGCCAAGGTCAGACAATTTTGTCTATCGTCAACACCATCGAAAGCACAATCGAGCGCGAATCCGATCTTGTCATGCACACGCTGGCAGGCCCTGAAATCGGCGTAGCCTCGACCAAGGCCTTTACAACACAATTAACAACATTGGCGTGTCTGGCGTTCGCAACCGCCCGCGCCAAACGCGCCATTACCCCCGAGCAAATGCGCGAAATGGGCGATGCCCTGCGCCAGATCCCCGCGCTTGTCGCCGACATTCTCAAGCATGACGAAGAGATCCTCAACATTGCCCGCGATGTTGTTCCCGCGCGCGATGTCCTCTATTTAGGGCGCGGCAATCTCTACCCCATCGCTTTGGAAGGCGCGCTAAAGCTCAAGGAAATCTCATACATCCATGCCGAAGGCTACGCCGCAGGGGAAATGAAACACGGCCCCATCGCTCTCATTGACGATCAAGTTCCTGTGGTCTGCATCGCCCCATCCACCGATCCGCTGTTCGAAAAGAACGCAAGCAATATTCAGGAAACCGTAGCAAGAGGCGGAAAAGTCTTCCTGATCTCCGATCAAAAAGGCGCAAAAACATTAAAGGATGTAACCACATGGGCCGTCGCAACAGGCAATGTCCATCCGTTCGTCGCGCCGATTCTATACGCCATTCCTGTACAATTACTGGCCTACCACGTCGCCGTCCTCAAAGGCACAGACGTCGACCAACCCCGCAACCTCGCAAAATCCGTCACTGTGGAATAAGAGGATTGACCCCCGCCAAAACCCGCATTAACGTAGCCCCCATGACAAACACTCTCGAACACGTACGGGCGCTTTATAAAAAGCCCCTCCTGGATTTGATTTACGATGCGGCGACCGTGCATCGTGAAAACCACGATCACCATGAAATGCAAATGTGCACGCTGCTCTCGATCAAAACGGGCGGCTGCGCGGAAGATTGTAAATATTGCTCGCAATCCATCCATAACAACACCGATTTGGAAAAAGAAATCCTCATGAAAACCGATGAGGTGCTGGAACAGGCCAAAGCCGCGAAAGAGGCCGGCTCCACGCGGTTTTGCATGGGCGCTGCGTGGCCGCGCGTGCTCGATGGCCGGGCGTTTGACCGCGTCTGCGACATGGTCAAGGGCGTGTCCGATATGGGGATGGAGGCATGCTGCACCCTTGGTATGCTGACCGAGGAACAAGCCATAAAGCTCAAGGAAGCGGGCCTCACCGCCTATAATCACAACCTCGATACATCCGAGGAATTCTACGATAAAATCATCACCACCCGCACTTACGAAGACCGTTTGGACACGCTCAAAAACGTGGCAGAGGCGGGAATTTCCGCGTGTTGCGGCGGGATCTTGGGTCTGGGCGAAACCAAAGACGACCGCATCTCTTTGCTCCACACGCTGTCAAACCTCGACCCGCAACCCGAATCCGTGCCGATCAACATGCTCGTGCCCGTCGCCGGAACGCCGCTCGAAAACGTCAAGCCGCTCGACATTTTCGAATGGATCCGCTGCATTGCCGTCGCGCGTATATTAATGCCGAAATCCATGGTGCGTTTGTCCGCCGGGCGTCTTGAGATTTCCAAAGAGGCTCAAGCCATGGCCTTTATGGCCGGGGCGAATGCGATCTTTACGGGCGAAAAGCTCCTGACCACACCAAACCCCGAAAAAGATTTCGATTACGAACTCCTAGGTGAGCTCGGCCTTAAACCTAGAGAACCTTATAAAACGGCGGCGTAATCTAAACACAGCGCACACTGCGAAGGCACAGCGCGTTCGTAACCAAGTCGAGATGAAAGCGCTGTGATTTCGTCTGTGTTCGCTGTGGTGAAAAAATGAAAAAGTTTGAAAAAGAAATTGAAACCCTCATACAAAAGGGACGATATAGATCGCTCGCCCTTCCGAACGGCATTGATCTTACCTCGAATGATTATCTCGGCCTTGCCAATCACCCGGCGTTACGCAAAGCGGCGATAGAATTCCTGCACAATAACGGCGATATCGGCGCGGGTGGCTCGCGTTTGCTGCGCGGCCATACCGAAAGCCATGCCGCGCTCGAAACCTTCGCCGCCGATTTTTTTGCTGCGCCAAAAACGCTGTACTTCGCGAGCGGCTATCAGGCCAACACCGCCATCTTTCAAGCCCTCCCCACTCGCCACGACACGATTGTCTTTGACGAATATATCCATGCCAGCGCCCGCGACGGCATTCAAAATTCCCATGCGCAACATATCAAGGCGCAGCATAACGATGTGAACGCTTTCGAAGATGCGTTAAAACGCGCGCGAGAAAAGTCGAAAGGGCAAATCTATATCGCCGTGGAATCGCTCTATTCCATGGACGGAGACATCGCCCCGCTGCAAGATCTCCTCGCGCTAGCCAATCAATATGATGCGATCCTGATTGTCGACGAAGCGCACGCCACCGGCGTCATGGGCACGGATGGGAAAGGCCTCGCCTATGATCTCTATGAAACGCTTCCCGAAAACCTCATCACCCTGCATACCTGCGGCAAGGCCATCGGCGTCGCGGGCGGCCTTGTCTGTGCATCCGAAACCATCATTGATACACTCATAAACACCGCGCGGCCCTTCATCTATTCGACCGCGCCGATGCCGCTTCAGGCGCATCTCGTGCAAAAATCTTTACAGCTCATCGCCTCCCAAGAGGGCGCTCAGCGCCGCCAAGCGCTTCAGAAATACTGCGCCTTTGTGCAATCAAAACTGGGAGGAGAAGGAACACACATCGTGCCCCTCATCATCGGCGATGATGAACGCGCCGTCCATATTGCACAAATGCTGCAACACAACGGCTACGATATCCGCGCCATCCGCCCGCCAACCGTGCCCGAAAACACCGCCCGCCTGCGCCTCTCTCTCAGCGCCGCGTTGGACACCAAAACTCTCCAAAATTTCGTGGAGGATTATCAAGCTATCACCGCCCTACCTCTAACCAGTTGACGTAATATAAAAATAAGTTTACGCCTTATAAAGAAACAAAACTGCGTAGGAGTAATAAGGCATGGACATAATAAAAGTATACCCTCATACAAAAGTTGATCAAAGCTTACTTGCATTGAGTTTTGTATTGGAAGCCAAGCCTGGTTATACATTTAAAGATATAGAACCTGCATTATATCCCATAGCAACCCATATAGCTGGCAGGGACTTATCTGCTGCAGAAGCTGAACCATACATAAAAGTTATGGACAGAGTTATTGATGGCCTGCCCGAATCTGACAGATATGAAGCATTGACGATGGTTGGCTTTGGCGGAGATGTTGGCGCACATTTCATGAGCAAGAGATTAGAGGCAATCGGTTTTTTGCCAAACGATCAACAATATGCTCTTTACATGCAACTAAGAGAATCCGCTACCAAACACATTGATAATCTCGAACGCACAATAGAAAGAGAAAAAGAAAAGGAAGAAGAGTTAAGAACTCTTATAGATAAGTTTTTGGATATTAAACACGCTGCCGGGAACGCAGCAAGAGAATCAATATGGTCACTTCCAACTGCAGAAGAGAGATTTGAAGCTTATTTACCTTTTCATGAATCAGAAAGCGTTCAAGGGTGGGATAGACAAATAAAGTTGGCAACATATTTACCAAAAGATAAAGCATTTGAAATCATCATTGCAGCGATCAAAAGCAAAAAAGCTAAGAAATCATATGTGGCTAGTGGCTTGTTAGATGTCGCTAGAACGGTAATTGATGATGCCGTTGCGCAACAGGAAGACCCTGAAGCGGCCAGTCTTGATGCTTGGCTTAAAATTGCTGAACTTGAAATAAAACTATACAAGGATAGAGCAGATGTGTTTGATAGCACGCGCGCAAAAATTTTCAAAATAGTTGACCGTAAAGATGGACGAGACAAATATGATACCGCTTTGTATGTCGCGAGACATAGTAGTATTCATGAAGATCGCGGAATGAAAGAACGCTATTATGATATAGCATGTGAGGCTGTAGCAGCGCTTCCGCCTGAAGAACGATTTGAAGAATATTTTCATCTTATCAGAGATGTGGCCGTTGAACGACGTGAGGACGTCAGAAACCTAGCGAAAAAAGCAGTTGGTTCCTTAAAAACACACCAAGAAAAACTTGCTGCATATCTTAAGCTAAAGGATTCTGAGGCTGTATGGAATCTTGTTGGAAAAATGAGCGAGCGTAAACAAAAAGCGACTTTAGCAATGTTGTTTGCGCATGCTCGTGATCTTGGCAGCACAAAAGGGATGGATGATGCATTCAAAGAAGAACTTGCAAAGCGTCTTGGTCTCTTCCCAGAAAGTAACGATCAAATGACACCCGATGAATTTCTTGCACAATTCCCCGGGTCTGGAGCGGTTGCTTAAAAAACCCGTGTTCATCCGTGTTCATCTGTGGTTACATAACCCATTATGACCAACACCTGCATCATCACCGGCACAGACACCAATATCGGCAAAACCGTCGTCTCCGCGATGCTCACCCTGGCGCTGGGCGCTACATACTGGAAACCCGTACAGGCGGGCATTGAAGGCGGCGTGGACACCAAAGCGGTGCAGAAAATGACCGGCCTGCCTGCTGAACGCTTCCTGCCGGAAAGCTATGTCTTTTCCGAAGCCCTGTCCCCGCATCGCGCCGCCGAACTCGACGCAACCGAAATTGATGTCGATTCCCTCACGCTGCCCAAAACGCAAGGCCCACTCCTTATCGAAGGGGCAGGGGGCCTGATGGTCCCGCTCACGCGTAAAAACCTGCTCATCAATTTGTTCAAAAAATGGAACGAAGATGCGTACGCCCCCATCATCCTCGTCGCGCGTACGGGGCTGGGGACGATCAACCACACGCTCCTCTCGCTCGAAGCCTTGTGGAGCCGCAAGATTCCCGTCCACGGCATCGTCTTCGTTGGCGACGAAAACCCTGACAATATGCGCACCATCGCTGAGTTTTCCGATACAAAAATCCTCGGCCGTCTTCCAATGCTTGACTCTTTGGACACAAAAACATTAACTACCGCCTTCGAAGAAAATTTTAATATCGAAGATTTTTAGATGGCGACAAGAGTTTCTCCAATCTGGCATCCGATGACGCAGCACAAAACTTTTGGGCCTGCGATCCATATTGACCGCGCACAAGGAGCCTATCTCCATACGCGCGAAGGGCGCAAAATCATTGACGGTATTGCGTCTTGGTGGGTGAACACGCACGGTCATTGCCACCCTAAAATCGTCAAAGCCGTGCAGGACCAGGCCGCCAGACTTGAGCAAGTGATCTTTGCGGGCTTCACCCACGACCCGGCGGAAAAACTCACCCGCAAGCTGCTCACGCACATCAAAAAGTCATTCGAAGGTATGAACGGCAAACGCCTCGAATTTACCTTTTATTCCGACAGCGGTTCCACGGCGATAGAGATCGCCCTGAAAATGGCCGTCGGGTATTTCCGTCACAATGACGAAACTCGTAACCGCATTCTCGCCTTCAAAGGCGGCTATCACGGCGACACCTTCGGCACCATGTCCGCAGGGGAGCGCGGCGTGTTCAATGAAATGTACGAACCCTTCTTGTTCGACGTGACGCACCTTCCGCTTCCCACCAAAGGCAAAGAAGAAAAGACACTTCAAGCGCTGGATAAATTCCTCAAAAAACATGGCTCAGAATGCGCGGCATTCGTCTTCGAACCCATCGTTCAGGGTGCCGCCGGCATGCAAATCTACAGCGCGCAAACGCTTGCGCAAATGGCCGCCATGTGCCGCGAGCACGGCATTTTGCTGATCGCCGATGAGGTCATGACCGGCTTTGGCCGCACGGGCACTATGTTTGCGTGCGAGCAAGCGGGCATCATCCCCGATTTCCTCTGCCTGTCCAAAGGCATCACGGGCGGTTTCTTGCCTATGGGCGCAACCATCACCCACCGCGATGTCTATAAGGCCTTTTATCATGACGAGAAATCAAAGCAGTTCTTCCACTCCACATCCTTCACCGCCAACCCGATGGCCTGCGCCGCCGCGCTCGCCAATCTCGAGATCTGGGAAGAGGAAGACGTGCTGGCTGATGTGCAGCGCATCGAGGCCGCACACACCAAAGCCGCCGGCTGGTACGCCGCGCGCCCCGACATCACCGATGTCCGCGTGAAGGGTTCCATCTTCGCCATCGATATCAAAAGCGACGTCGACGGATACCTTGCTTCCATCGGCCAGGATATCTACGATTTCATGCTGAAAAACGACATCCTCTTGCGCCCGATCGGTAATACGGTCTATATTCTGCCCCCATACTGCATAACTGATGAAGATTTGGAGCGTATCTATGAAACTCTCTGGCGATCCCTGGACAGCATCCGGGATGTTGGACAAAAACAAGCCGCATGAGGCCCCTGTCCGGGCGTTCCTCACGGCCTTGGTCCAGAACGAAAAATCCCACGCGAAATTCCTGAATATGCTCAGCATGCTCGAGCATATGGGCAGCCGCAAAATCATGGTCTCTCAGATGAACAAATCCGAGACGCTCGATCAGGACACGCTCCAGCATTTGGCCGAAGAAGCCCGCCACGCCTATTTCTTCAAACGCCACGCCGAGCGCATCAACGGCGCCGCCATGAAAGGCTGGACAGACGCTAACACCATGTGCCGCGTTCCCGCGCTGATGTATTTCGGCCGTATGGATGCAGGTATCTCAAAACAGGTCGGCGATGGTGCCGCCTATGGCTGGGTCTCGCTCATCATCGAGCTGCGCGCTTGCTGGCTGTACCGCATCTATGATGAAGTCGTAGAAGCCCAAGACATCCACCTCCCCCTCAAAGGCCTTATTGCCGAAGAAGACGGGCACCTTGAAGAAATGTTTGCAATCTGCGGTGAAAACTACGATCTGCTGAAAACGCTATCGGCCTATGAAACGGAATTATTCGTCAAACTCTGGGCCGCCCTTGAAGCCGAGTATCCGAATGCTTTGGATAACCGGGAGGCCGCGTGAAATTTGGGTTTGCGTCCCAAAATCCCTGTGCTATCTTACGATTCTCATAATTCAAAAATGAAAGTAACTAGCCATGAAACTGAGCATTGAGCGCGCAGACCTTTTAAGACCCATCAATCACGTTCAAAGCGTTGTAGAGCGCAGAAACACTATTCCTATTCTCTCCAACGTTCTGCTTAAAGCCGAGAATGACCAGCTCACGCTCATCACAACCGATATGGATCTGGAAATCAGCGAGTCAGTGCCTGCCAAAATCTCCACCTCTGGCGCGACAACTGTACCCGCGCATACGTTGCATGATATTGTGCGCAAACTCCCCGAGGGCAGCGATGTTGAGCTCAGCCTCAATGCCGAAGGCACACAGATGACTGTTAAATGCGGCCGCTCACAATTCAAACTCTCTTGCCTGCCAACAACCGACTTCCCCGAAATCGGCGCAGGTGATTTGCCGGCTTCCTTTGCGCTGCCCGCTGCGGAGCTTCGCGCGCTCATTGATCGCACGAAATTCGCCATGAGCACCGAAGAAACACGCTATTACCTCAACGGTATTTACCTGCACGAGGCCGAACATGACGGCGTTGCTGTGCTGCGCGCTGTGGCAACGGACGGTCACCGCCTCGCCCGATTTGAAATGCCGCTGCCCCAAGGCGCAACCGGCATGCCCGGCATCATCATTCCGCGCAAAGCCATTGGCGAGCTGCGCAAACTGGCCGATGATGCTGCCGATGCCATCACCATCACATTGTCCGAAAGCAAAATCCGTTTTGCCTTCGACCACATCGTTTTAACATCCAAACTGATCGACGGAACCTTCCCCGATTACCAACGTGTGATCCCAGAAGGCAACGACAAAATCGTCGAAGTCGATGCGAAGCTTTTGACCTCCGCCGTCGACCGCGTATCGACAATTTCCGATGGCAAATCCCGCGCGGTGAAAATCACGCTTCAGGGTAAGCAAATGACTCTCTCCGCCTCGTCTGCGGAATCGGGCAGCGCGACCGAAGAAGTCGAAGTTAACGGCGACACCGATATCGAAATCGGTTTTAACGCGAAATATCTGCTGGATATCACCTCTCAAATCGAGGGCGAAGGCTGTCGCTTCACATTCGCGGATGCCGGCTCTTCAACGATTATCCAGGATAATTCCGACCCCTCCGCGCTCTATGTGCTAATGCCGCTTAGGGTTTAACGGGTGTTATCTAAGGCATTGTGATTTAATGCCTTATTAACCTCCCGCAGATATAATACTGAAGAAGTTTAACGCTTCCATAGTTTTATATTCAAAAAGCGGTGAGGGTGAGTGGCAAAGTTTGCGCATTTCGAGAGCGTTCCGGCAAATAGCCTAATCAGTATATATACGCGGCATGCTGAAGTTGCGCGCGATATTCATGCATATGCTGTTCGAGAGTTCACTGGCAGAGATGACATTGAGGTTGATCTTGTGCGTAGAGATCCCAATGTTCCTGATACTGAAACTTTAGATATTATGTCCCAATATGATTCTATTTCAGTCAGTTCCGGTCTTACTTCTTTTGGACAAACATTACGTGAGGGTTTGGTGGATGCCGTTCACAATGTGCAAGAACGCTTTCAGGGTCCTATGCCTGCTCTCATTATTGCTGCGGGCAATGACGGTACAGAATCGGGGCCTAAAGGAATGCGCATCACAGAGCTCATGCGCAATGGTTTGGCTGTTGGGGAGTCAAATCAAACTGGTAGTGAATGGTATATTGAAGCACATTCTTCCAACAAACCAAATATCGCTGCCCCCAACCCGTTTGATGAGCAGAAATTTCGCTTTATCGATTTGAGCCCTGACCTAAATGGACATGAAGAGATCATCGAGGAATATCTCACTAACGAAGAGTTTAGTAAAAGATTGCAAGCGCAAGAAGATCATCTCAAAAGCCTAGAGCCAGAGGCCCGATCTCGAGCGATGCAAAATATAATGTTGGAACTCCTAAGTGATACAGAAGCAATGAATGCAATCGCGCGGCGTGTCTCCGATATTGTTGCAAATCCGGAGCAATTTCATCAGAAAATTCTCGCTCATTTGCGCCATAGCTTTGATTTTGATCAAAATGGATATGTCAGTGGTGTAGATGGCACTTCATTTTCCGGCCCCTATCTCGCCGGGCATATCTCCGGTGCTATCTTGCTTGAAGAAGAGCGTGCAGATTCTGGTTTACCGGCTCTAACAACTGAAGAAATCATGACTCTTGCAAAACTTTCAACCGAGCAGGTTTCACGCAGAGAAGGCATATACAGTGACGAAGAAACGAATATGCATTATTGGCAGAATAAAGCAAATCAGGGCTTTACGAGCCATGGAGGGCATGGCGTATTTTCTGCTGAAAAATTTAGAATGCTTTTAGACGAAGCCCATCAAGTATTAGAAACGAGCCCTGACATCAATCGTGAAAATGTAGTTTATACACTGCAAGGTCAAAGAGTGGATAGTCATACAACCTCTTTTCAAATGCCTGAACATGGAACACAGGACCTGGTTTTTGAGAAAATGATTCTGATTTTTAAAACGCCGGATATTTATGGCGCCAACGCAATTACTTTAGCACGCGGATCTGATGATCCCAGAGTATTACAGCCAACATATCGAGATGATCTGAATTGGTTGGCTACAGACCGTTATTTTGGAGAAACAATTCAAGAGGGCGAAACATGGCAAGTGAAAGCCATTACACATCAAAATCAAGGCAGCGTTGAAAATGCTTCTTTGACTTTATTTGCCTATAATCAGCAAAGCTTAATGGGGCAAATGATTGCAAAGTATGGTGACAGGCCTGAAATACAAAAAACACCAGAAATTCGAGAAGATTGGCGAAAAGCTATTGGTAACGAAGAATTTCCCCTGGAAGAATTGAGACAGCTCACTTATAACAATTTAGATCCGCAAGATATGGCGGCACCTTAAAATATAAGGATTTTTATTATAAAAGCCGTATTCCTCGATTTCGGAACCTATTATCCCGAAGGCCTGAACATCGCCGATCTGCAAACCGCGACCGAAGATTTCACCTTCCATGACCACACCGACCCCGACCGTGCGCAGATCATAGAGCGCATGCAGAGCGCCGAAATCGTGCTCTCCAACAAAGTCGTCATCGACAAGGATGTCATCGCCGCGTGCCCCGACCTCAAACTCATCATCGCGGGCGCAACCGGGTATAACAACATCGACGCCGCCGCCGCAAAGGACGCAGGCATTACCGTGTGCAATGTGCGCGGATATTCCACGCCTTGCGTGACGCAGCATGTCTTTGCTTTCATCCTTTCTTTGCGCACCCGCATCCACGAATATGACCGCGATGTCAAAGCAGGCCGCTGGCAACAGGCGCGTGACTTTTGTTTCCTCGATTACCCCATCCACGAGTTGGCTGGCCAGACGCTGGGCATCATCGGCTATGGCAATCTGGGCGCGAAGGTGAAAACAGTTGCCAAAGCTTTCGACATGGATGTCCTCATTGCCGATCATAAAGGCCTCAGTGAAATCCGCGAGGGCCGCACAAAATTCGAAGACGTTATCACCCGCGCCGATATCATCACCCTGCATTGCCCGCTTACCGCAGATACCAAAGACCTCATCGCCGCGCCTGAGCTTAAGGCCATGAAGAAATCCGCGCTCCTTATCAACACCGCGCGCGGCGGCATCGCAAACGAATCGGATCTCGCCGAGGCCCTCAAAGCCAAAGAGATCGCAGGCGCAGGCGTGGATGTTCTCTCCAAAGAGCCACCAAATGACGGCAACCCGCTCCTCGATCCATCCATCCCGAACCTGATCGTCACACCGCACACCGCATGGGCCTCGCGCCAGGCGTGTCAGCGCTTGTTCGATCAATTGGTCGAGGTGATCGAATCCTACAAATCCGGCAACCCCATCAATGTTGTTTCCTAACCTTGCGCGCATTGATACTATAAACCATGTCGTATTTGAGTACCCTCAACCTCCACAATTTTCGTTGCTACGCTGATGCCGCGCTCGGTGATCTTTCCACCGGCCTGATCGTTTTGCACGGTCCCAACGGCGCAGGTAAAACCAATGTCCTCGAAGCCGTATCGCTGCTCTCACCCGGTCGCGGTCTGCGCGGGGCAAAGAACATCGAGATCCAATGCCAAAGCCAGCCCAAAGCCTGGGCTGTGGCTTGCACATTGCAAACATCTTACGGCCCGGTCAAGCTCGGCACCGGCATGGATGCGCAAACCGAAAAACGCCTCATCCGCATCAATGGTGAAAACGCGCGCGGGCAAAATGCGCTGGCCGAGCATGTCGCCTGCGTTTGGCTCACCCCACAGATGGACAGACTCTTTCTCGATTCCGCTTCGCATCGCAGGCGGTTTCTCGATCGCCTTGTTTTTGCGTTTGATCCCGGCCATTCCGGCCGCGTCACACGCTACGAAAACGCCATGCGCCAGCGATCAAAACTGCTGCAAGAGGGCGGTGATGCCAGCTGGATCACAGGGCTCGAAGCGCAAATGGCCGAGACGGGCACAGCCATCGCCGCGGCGCGCCTCGACTTCGTGGAGCGCCTGCAAAAGGCGTGTGAAAAATCCCAAGAAGACCAAAAAACAGATCACTTCCCGCTCGCCCGCTTGGCCGCCAAAGGCACGATTGAAGAATTGCTACAAAAATCCTCCGCACTAGAGGCCGAGGATCTGTTCAAATATCAGCTGAAGCAATCGCGCCCGCGTGATGCCGTAAGCGGCGGCGCGGCAACGGGCCCGCATAAATCCGATCTTGCTGTGATTTACGCCGCAAAAAATATGCCGGCCGATCAATGCTCAACCGGGGAGCAAAAGGCGCTGCTCATCGGTATCATCCTGGCCCACGCAAAACTGATCAATGCCGAGCGCGGGGCCCCGCCGATATTACTGCTGGACGAAGTCGCCGCGCACTTGGATGAATCCCGCCGCGCCGCACTTTACGATTTGTTGATGGATTTGGGTGGCCAAGTCTGGCTCACGGGTACAGATGAAAATCTCTTTACCGCGGTTCAAGACACCGCGCAATTTTTTGAAGTCAAAGACGCGAATATTTTTGAAAAAAAAGCAACGCCGAAACTTTTATCGTCGGCCTAACTCCCAGGGGCAGTGCTCTTTTATCGCTCGAAGAAAAGCTTGATTATCTTTAGCCAGACCAATCGAAACACGCACACGGTCTTTAAAATCAAAAAAGTCAGGATTGCCGACTTGGATTCCCTGCGTGGCGAGAGCGGGCAATGTTCTTTCCATGTCCCTTAAACGCATGAGGAAAAAAGAGGCGGCATTCGGGTCGCGCTCAAAAACATCAATACCCATGGCGTTAAGTTCGTCAATTGCACCTGCGCGCATATCAAGAATCTCTCCGTAGCTGTTTTTGACAGCATTATCGTATTTCGGATCAAGCCATTCCAAACACAATTCCGTCGAAGGAGCAGAGACGGTGTAAAACGACAGAGCCGCGCGGGCCTGTTTGATAATTTCAGGATCGGCGCAGCACATCATACCAACGCGAAGACCTGCCGCTGAAAGCTCTTTAGAGACAGTATGAATGGTGATTAAGTTTTCAAAATCTTCTAAATATCTCGACATTGAAGGTTTACCGGCGATTTTTGTATAGGCTTCATCAACAACGCAGGCGACAGCTTCTTCACGCAACCGATTAACCAATTCCACGACTTGATCTTCAGGAAAATAAGTGCCTGTCGGATTATTGGGGTTACAGATATAAACCAGCTTAACTTTCCCCTTGTTCTTACGGACACTTTGAACGATGCCCTCGATATCCAACTCATAATGAAGCCCATTTTCTTTCAAAGGAACATTGATCGTCTTCGCGCCATATTGAGAAGCATAATCTTCGTATGAAAAAAAGGTTGGATTATGAACGATAATCGCATCGCCGGGCGCGCAAAACATTTGCGTCAATCGCTCGATTGCGCCATCCCCGCCGGATGTAATACAAATATGATCTTCCGCCACACCATAAAAACGGCCCAAGGCCTTCAGTAATCTTGGATCTTGAGGTTCAGAATAAGATGTGGTGTTTAATAATACCCCAAGATCCGGCTTTTTAACGCCCTTTTGCCATGCTTGTTCACGAAAATGATGCGTTACGGGGTTTTCGTTTTGATTGAGCTTGCGGCGCTCAAGAACATGCTCGGGTATAGGGAACCGACTTTGACGTAACTCTATCGCGCCTGTCGAGTGAAAATGGGGCTGAATCAACTCAGGTAAAATACTCATTCGCCTTGTTTATGAAAAAACAAGGAAGAGGTCAAGAAAAATCACCCAGCATTCCCAAAAGCTTATCATTCTCCTCCGGTGTTCCGGCGGAGATGCGCAGGCAGTTTTCGGTTAACGGCTTCGCAGAAAAATCCCGTAAAATCAAATTACGCTCATTACAATATTCCCAAAATCCTTTGGCGTCCTTCATTTCCACCAAAAAGAAATTAGCGTCCGTCGGATACATGCGGACGACCTGATCCGAAGCCTTAAACGCTTCCATCACGCGGTCACGCTCTTCCAATAATTTCGCACGGTTCTCTGCTGCAATCGCACTAATCTCTGGCGACAAAACATGAAACGCCGCCTCGATACTCGCGCGCGGCAACGGATATGCATCCAAGGCCTTGGATTTCACCAGCGCGACAAAATCACGGTCGCCGCTGATAAAACATCCCATCCGCATCCCGGCAAAGGCATAGGATTTCGAAAGCGTACGCAGGATAATCACATTCGGCATCTCTTCCAAATCTTCACACAAGCTTCCCGCCTCGCTAAACTCCGCATAAGTTTCATCGACAATCACAATCGCATCACCCTCAAGCGCGGCGGCAATCGCCAAAATCTCGACATGGTCAAAACTATTCCCCGTCGGGTTATTGGGCGAGCAGATATAAACGATCTTCACCGCATCGTCCTTCGCGGCCTTGATAATGCCTTCGCGGTCCAGCGTATATGTGCCGTCTTCTTTGACAAGTGGCACCTCAACAACGCCCGCAGGCATCGCCCGCGCATCAACGCCGTACATGCCAAATGTCGGCGGGCAGATCAAAACCGCATCCTTGTGCGGTTCACAAAATAACTTGGTCAAAATCACGAGCGCCTCATCCGCCCCGCGCGTCATCACGATTTGGTCGGCATCCACGCCATAGGCGCGCGCATATGCTTCCGCCAAAGCCGGCGGTTGCGGCTCTGGATAACGGTTAAACCCCTCCAAACCGGGCAGCTCAAACGGGTTCTCATTCGCATTCAAAAAGATCTTGGACTCGTCCTTCCCTGCCTCCATTCCGGCCGAAACATAGCCTTGAAGCTCGATATAATGCGGACGAATGAGTTTTTCTAAAAATGGGTTCATTAACAATTCCTTAAACACAAAATCATATCATATACACATGGCATTAACCGATCAATGTAAAGCGGCTATGATTGAGCATGGCGTTTTGATGAAAGACGGCAAACCTGCGGCTGCAGAGTTTCTAAAAGATAAAGAAACACTTAGAGTTGCAATCATTGAGCTTGGAGAAGACAACCGATTTCCGCAAGATTTTGTAAATACATTTACAACAATACTGCATGAGCAGCATCATAAAGACACCTTGAACAACCCTGCTTCCTTACCAAGCAACATTGAAGAAATTGTAAGGGATGCATTGAGTGACTGGTTTGTTGGCGAAATAGAATTTGTAAGTAGAGCAGACAATCCCGACATACAAATTTATGGTTTCGAATCTAATTTTTTTATGAATGGGTTATCAACCTCTCCATTAAATGACGACCCGGAGCACACGAGCTTTGGATCCGAAAAACGTCTCATAGGCGTATCAACCGGGGTTTGGGAATACGATTTTTTCAGAACAACAATCAGCCATGAATTTGGCCATAACTTGGGTATTCTTCATACTGATACAGCATATTTCAAAGCAATAGCTGAAAACCCTCAAGTCTGTACTGAAAGCGACAAACAAACGCTTGAGGGTCATCCCGGTATAATGGGAACATGGAAAGGCGTTATCACACCCTCAGAGTTCGATCAATCGGCGTTAGAGCGAATAAGAGGCACGCCAGCGCCTAATCCTAACGCTAAGCCCTAAAAACTCCAAAATTTACCCTTATATTTCAATGTCTTAAATCCTAAAAAATCCGGTGAAAAATGCCGTTTTTCGCTATCCTTTCAAGGAGGTCTATGCTATACAAAACAATGGCTAAAACCAAGGAAAATTAAGCATTTAAGGACAATTAGAGTTTTATGAGTGAAGCAGCGGAAAATTTAAATCCCAAAGAGAGTAATAATGAAGAATATGGCGCGGATTCCATTAAGGTTTTACGCGGCCTTGAAGCTGTTCGTAAGCGCCCGGGTATGTATATCGGCGACACCGATGACGGTACGGGTCTTCACCACATGGTCTATGAAGTTGTCGACAACGCCATTGACGAATCGCTGGCCGGGCATTGTGACCGTATCGACGTGATTTTGAATGCCGACGGCTCTGTGACCGTAAAGGATAATGGTCGCGGAATTCCTGTCGACACCCACAAGGAAGAAGGCGTCTCCGCTGCGCAGGTGATCATGACCCAGCTCCACGCGGGTGGTAAATTCGACCAAAACTCTTACAAAGTCTCCGGCGGTTTGCACGGCGTGGGTGTATCTGTGGTAAACGCGCTATCTGAATATCTCGATCTGAACATCAAGCGCCAGGGCAAAGAATGGCACATGCGCTTCAAAATGGGCGATGCCGTCGGCGACCTTGAACCTATCCGCGATCTGGAACCCGGTGAGCGCACAGGAACGATGGTAACTTTCCTGCCGTCTCCCAAAACATTTACGATGACGGAATTCGAATTCAAAACGCTTGAAAACCGCCTGCGTGAATTGGCATTCCTGAATTCCGGTGTGAACATTTATGTGTCCGACCGCCGCGCTGAAAATGAAGAAGAATGGCTGGAAAGCCATCTGCATTACGAGGGCGGAATTGAAAGCTTCGTCGAATATCTAGACCGCACCAAAAAATCGATGCTCGAAAAACCTATCGCAATCTCAACACATGACGAAGAAAGCGGCGTGAGCGTTGAGGCTGCACTGGAATGGACGGATGCCTATCACGAAACGATGCTGTGTTTCACCAACAACATCCCACAACGCGATGGCGGGACGCATTTGGCTGGTTTTCGCGGCGCCTTAACGCGCGTGATCCAAAAATACGCCGATGAAAAGGGCCTGACCAAAAAGGAGAAGATCAAATTGACGGGTGAAGACATGCGCGAAGGTATGACCTGCGTGCTTTCGGTCAAAGTCCCCGACCCCAAATTCTCATCCCAGACCAAAGACAAGCTTGTATCCTCTGAAGTTCGCCCGGTTGTTGAAGGCGCAATTGGTGAAAAACTCGCCGAATGGCTGGAAGAAAACCCCAACGAAGGAAAAATGATCGTCGGCAAAATAGCCGAGGCTGCCATGGCCCGCGAAGCCGCGCGCAAAGCTCGTGACCTTACGCGGCGCAAAGGCGTCATGGATGTGTCCAACCTGCCCGGTAAGCTCGCGGATTGCCAATCCAAAGACCCTTCAATTTCTGAGCTGTTCATTGTTGAGGGGGACTCCGCAGGCGGCTCTGCAAAACAAGCGCGCTCCCGCCATAATCAGGCCATCTTGCCCTTGCGCGGGAAAATCCTGAACGTCGAACGTGCTCGCTTTGATAAAATGCTGGGCTCTCAGGAAATCGGCACGCTGATCACGGCGCTCGGCACATCGATCGGCCCTGATGAATTCAACATCGAAAAAGCGCGCTACCACAAAATCATCATCATGACGGATGCGGACGTTGACGGATCGCACATTCGCACGCTGCTGCTCACCTTCTTCTTCCGCTACATGCCCGACATTATCGAGCGCGGATATCTCTACATCGCGCAGCCACCCTTGTTTAAGGTCAAGCGCGGCAATGCCGGAGAGCTATACCTCAAGGATGAAAAAGCCCTCGATGACTACCTGATCGATGCCGCTTTGTCCGACCTTATGATCACCGATGGTTCGGGTCAGGCCCGCACCGGTGCGGACGTTGCCGATCTTTTGGTACAGGCTCGTAAGCTTCGCAACTCCATCAATTCTCTGACACAGCGCGCCGGTAACCGCCGTGTGGTAGAGCAGGCCGCCATCGCTGGCGCGTTCGACGAAACTGTCCATGGCGACGAAGCCAAAGGCCGCGAATACGCAACCAAAGTTGCCGAGCGTCTCAACAGCCGCGCCAGCAAGAACGCGAAGACATGGGAAGGTACCTACAGCATTGATAAGGGTTATACCTTCTCCATTACCGAACGTGGCGTGACCGAACGCGTGCGCATTGCGGCGGACCGTGTGCGTTCCCCTGATGCCGTGCGCCTGCATGGCGCGCAAGACTGGCTGGTGGAGGTTTTCGAAAAACCCGTTGAGATCAGACAAAATGATAAAATCATCGCTACCGTCAACGGCCCCGCCGCGCTCTATGACCGCGTGATGGAAGCCGGGCGTAAAGGCCTGTCGATCCAACGTTATAAAGGTCTCGGGGAAATGAACCCTGAACAGCTTTGGGAAACCACCCTTGACCCGAATGTCAGAACGCTGCTGAAAGTCAACGTCGCCGACGCGGTCAAAGCCGATGAGATCTTCTCAACCCTTATGGGCGATGTCGTCGAGCCTAGGCGCGAATTCATTCAGGATAACGCCTTGAAGGCGGAAGTGGATGCTTAAGTAGAGGTGAAATGCCAAAACTATTCCCCGCGCAATCCCATAAACGCGAGCAAGTAATCAAATACCTGCTTTTGCTGGGCGTGCTTTTGGCGTATTTCGGTTATCTGTCCTATGAATACGGTTTGGCGAGTGGCGGGTTGGTCGCCGCACTGACATGGAGCTTCTTCGTTTTGTGCACACCCATCGCCGATGCGGGGTTCTTGCTTGATTTCCCCGTGCGTCTGATTACCGGGATGCGCATGGTGTTTTGCGAAACCATTGTCTGGTGTTTGGCCTTCCTGATCAATTTCACCGCCCTCAGCTTTGCCCCGGAAGAATACGAAAAAACCGCGATCACAAGGCTTTTTCACGAAATTCTGACCCATCCATGGCCGTATTGGGGGATTATCGTGCTTTGCGCCATCGGCACATTTTTATCGGTAATTTTCGGCGATGAAATCATGGACGTGGCCTCTCACAAAGATTGTGACAAGCGCCATAAACATGGTTTTAAATGGCGTATTCTGGCGGTTATCGTCTTTTTCGCCCTGATTGTCGTGGCCTATTATGACCTCATCGAATCCTTAGGCATTGAAAAGATCATCGCGGGCGGGTAAAACCGCTGGATGACATCACTCGCGCAAAAATTATCAGGCATTGTTGGACAGGCATTTGAGGCCCAGGGGCTTCCCGCTGCGCTGGGCGTTGTG
>CAYGNI010000012.1:22279-27572 GCA_964351195.1 uncultured Micavibrio sp. | reverse complement strand
CTCTATTACCGCCGTTTGTCCGGAGCATCTTCAAAAGGTCTCCGGACCTTTTTTTATGTGCCTCTCGATTTCCGGGCCTTTTCCTAAATTTTATTAATGAAAATGAATGGCGATCCCGGCAGGATTCGAACCTGCAACCCCCTGCTTAGAAGGCAGGTGCTCTATCCGGTTGAGCTACGGGACCTTATAAAGTGATTTAACCTTCCAAGGTCGGTTAAGATGTCCATTTAGCAGACTTTGCTACTTTATGCGAAATGAAGGTTTAGTATCAAGCGCTTTTGCCGTCAGTTGGGATATATTTGAAGTTATCACCATAGTTACGCGGCTTTACTTTTCGATCATTTGATTCGCTTAGCGTATATTCAAAATCATGTTTTTGGGCGAAAGATATGGCGTCTTCTTTACATTCAAAGTGGATTCTGACCTGGTTTAATGTGTCGTGCGAAGACACCCATCCTATTAAAGCCTCGGGAATCCGTGCAGATGTCGGGATATATTCCAAAATCCAGTTTTTGGTTTTTGCGTGGCCGGATTGCATGACGTTTTTGCTCGGCTTGTAGATTTTTACTTTGGTCATTTTATGTGATCTCAAGAATTGAAGCTTCGTTCCTATTACATTTTTAAAATACATTATATGAAATAACTTTCAAGAAAATAGGCATCAAAGTATAAATTCAAGTAATCAAAGTTTAGATTCCGGATCTATTTGCAAATACTATGTTGCAGCTGCTAAAGAATTATGCTGCAGCACAATAAAAGTGCATAAAATGTAATAATATTCTTATTTTTATTGACTTTTAAGCCTTCTAAATATTATTTTCAGTTCATGTTTCTTAAAATTCTGCGTGTTTTATAGTCTTTCAACCACGGAATATAGGATATGAAATGTTAGAGGGTAATTATAAAATTTGTACGGATCCTCGTGTTCCGAAATCCAATATGAAACCTGTGCGCCCCTTGCGTGGGCGTTTCACGCATCACCGCGTTTCCGAGCTGCTTTTGCAGATTCACGGCGAAGATGAATATCAAGCCATGAAAGAGGCCGGCGTTGATAAACGCATGATGTTTGGGACCAATCCGCATTATCAGGCTTTGGTGATGGGGGAGGAGCTCCAGGATCATGAAGGCAATGTTTTGGTTCCCGCGATGCCGCCAAGCACGGCGATTGCCGCTTTGATCTTGCCGCGCCTGAACGAAGTTTATTCGCTTGAAGGGGCGAAGGACCCTTCCAATCAAATGCATTTCACGCCGGAAGCTGATGATTACCATGGTAAGCTTTTGCATAAATATGACGAGATTGTTTTGGGGTATGCTTCGCCTGTTTGCTCTGCACATTGCCGGTATTGTTATCGCCTTGATCTGTTTAACAAGGACACAGGGAAAACAAGCGTGCGTCCGGAAGAGCTGCGCGATTATATTATCGAGTATAATGAAAAGCTAAAAGCGAATGGCGGCAAGGATCCGGAAACGGGGCATCGCCGTTATCCTATTCGTGAGCTGTTGCTGTCCGGCGGAGATCCGTTGGTTTTGACGAATGCGATGCTCTATCGGTTCTTGTTTGCTGCCGGTCAGGCCGGGATTACCAATCTGCGCATTGGCTCGAAAGAATGGGCGTTCCGCCCAGAGCGCTTTGATGAAAACCTGGCGGAAACATTCCAGATTATTCACGATATATTCCCAGAAATGCACATCAATCTTGTGTCACATATTACGCATCCGGATGAAGTTTTGATGCGTGACCAAGATGGTCATTATATCGAGAATGAAGGTGGCGGAGGGTATCAATGGATGCCGACAAGCCGGCGGGCGGTTGAGCTTATGCTGTCTAAGCCGTTTATCACAGTTGAGAATCAGACACCGCTTGTTTCGAAGGTCAACGATGATGAGCCGTCTATTCGGATTTTGCATGAAGAGCTGCGCCGGATGGGGATCAAGTTTAAGTATATCTTCCAGGGCCGTGATATTCAGGGGCATAAGGCGTTTTCTGTACCTGTGGAAGCGTCATGGGAGCTGCATAACGCAGCAATGAAGGGATTGTCCGATACAGCGCGTTCACGTTTCTCTATGTCCACTGAATGGGGTAAGATGGAGATTGTCAGCGTGATTGATGCGCTTGAGCTGCCGAAGGATGAACTTAAGGCCCTACCCGGTCGTCTGGGTGATATTCTGGATACGCTTTTGGGTGACGGATTGATTATCTTTAAATCGCACCGTTCACCGTTTGAAGCGGAAACGCAGGGTGATTTGATTATTGCCAAGCGTAACCCTGAAGCGCTTTGGATTTCCGGTTATGAAGACCGTATAATTTATGATACGCGTCAGGGCAAAGGCCATAAATATGATGGTTTAATTGAAATGCTCATTCATGCGCTTGATGATGGTGATATCTTCGAAGAATTTATGAAGACCAAAACCGGACAAAATGTGCGCAGCAGCGTTGCCAATGATGCCATTGATTCTGTTCAGGACGCGCCGAATAGAATTAAAGAGACGGCCTAAATTTCTTCGTCATTTGCGTTTGTATAATGAGGGCCATTACCACTTATAAAGCTTGCGGGCCATGATGCCTAGCACTGCGCCGAATACGGTGTATGGCACGAGGTGGGATATGGTTGCGTGGGCGATCGTGTCGGATGAGCATGTGAAGCGCAATGCTACATAACCCAAAGCTGTGATGGACAATACATTCATAAAGGACATCAGAATAGGGCGTGTTGTTGTGCCCTGTTTCATCATGAAAATCAGAATAGCAACAGGGATAATTGCCATGAAGGCCCCCTCGCCCATGCAATGATCCAAATGGATTTGCGGCATATACATGCCTTCAATCGCGCCGCGGATGATGCACCATGCTGCGAAAATCCCCAGAGAAGTAAGCGTTGTGGGGACTAACCATTGTTTTCCGCACATATCGGGAACAGACAAATAGCTGGAGCTTAGGGCCGCCATAATGCCGATAAAAGACATTAATAATATTTCAAAGGCAAAAATCGGACTTTCGAAGAGTGTGTTCACATCGTGACGGATGCCAATGAAATAAACAGCACATGCAGTATATAGAGCAGCGGCCAAGATCCAGGGTATAATGCGGCGCGCCGGACAACCCATGCATTTCACAAGTTTTAAATCTTGTGTAAGATCTCCGATCAGGCTGTCTATGTTTTTCTCACTGCTCATTGTTATTCTTCATCTAATATTGTTTTGAGTTTGTTCATCGTGCGGTGGGCGGACACTTTGACCGCACTCACGCTCATACGCATTTCATTTGCAACCTCCTGAGCGCTGTATCCTTGTATTTTCATGAGCTCGAAGACTTTGCGTTGTTTTTCCGGCAATGTCCCCAATGCGTTCTCTATGTCTTTATATTCGCCTGCATGGGCGGGATTGGTTACATGTGTACTTTGGAATTCCAGATCGTCCAGTGAGGTTTGTTTATCTGTACGGGAATTGTAGTGTTTTCGTAGAAAATCGGTTTTTCTAAAGTTGATGATGGCCATGAGCCATGGTCTAAATGGGCGATCGCTACTATATGTTTTTAGGGATTTGTGAACGGAAATCAAGACTTCTTGTGTGATGTCATCGACCCAGTCAGGGTTCGCAAGTCTGCCGATGAGATAATTGCGAATGAAGGGCGCTATGTCTTTTAACAAATGGTTGTAAGCCAGCGTATTGCCTTCTTGAGCTGCTACTGCCCAATCTTTCCAGATCTCACCTTTTGAAGATTTATTGTTATTGGAGGCTTTCATGCGCTCACTCACCAACTTTAAAGCCAACAATGAAGGCTGGTCGGAACGGAGGGATTCGAACCCCCGACCCACTGCTCCCAAAGCAGTTGCGCTACCAGGCTGCGCTACGTTCCGGACCTTCAGCGTGTTTGATACACGATTGCATTTTACGGAGCAATATATTTATTTATTCATATCATTTTGAAATGTTTCATAAATGACTTTGTCGCCGGGCTTTATACCAAGTTTATCTGCCATGCCGCCATTGATTTCCAATACGGCCAGTGCTGGGCGCTCAGATGTTATGCGGGTTTCGTCTAAAGGTTTGGCATGGTGGTGGATATGTGTGATTTCTCCGTCTTCAGCGATGAACAGCAGATCAAGGGGTATAAGAGTGTCTTTCATCCAAAAAGAGCGTTTTCCTTCTTTTTCAAAAACAAAAAGCATTCCAGCATCATCAGCCATGAATTCTCTCTGCATTAGGCCACGCGCCTGCTGTGTGGGAGATTGTGCCAATTCAACAAAAAAGGTTAAGGGCGCGCCGTCTTTTTTTTCGATTGCTAGTGTGTCTTTTTTGAAGGTGACCGGTAATTCCGCTTTAGGGGGCGGCACTTTGATAGGCGCGTAATCGTTATCGGCTCTGGCGAATGTGGATGGAAGAGCCAATGTCAGGATCAGTAATGCGGTGCAGAGTAGTGTTTTCATTTTTAATTTGCCTCACTGTCTTTAAGTCTTTCGAGTTCATTTAATGCGGATGTTTGGGTGATCAAACCGATGTATTTTTTTGTATCGGGGTCAATCACCGTTAGAGATTGTCCGTGCTGAACGAGCAGGTTCACGCCCTCCCAAAGCGGTGTAGAGGGATATACGATGGGGAATTCTTTACGTTCCATGATTTCCTCCACTGTTAAAGGAAGGACTTTTTTCAAGCGTTTGGCAATTCCAGGCGCTGCAGGAATTTTAACATCCAATTGAATACCATCAGCCATTGCAACAGAAACGGGCAAAAGGTTTTTCATCAAAAGCTGATGGGAAAAGAATCCCGCGACGATGCCTTTTTTGTCAACAACGGCGGCGGCTTCACTTTTGGCTTTGGCCATATCTTTAAGCGCCTTTTCAACCGTCATGTCGGTTTTTAGGACGAGGGCTTTGTCTACGATTGCAGCGTGGCAGGGCATTTTTAGTGACTTCCTTTTTCAGCGCTTCATTGTGCTCAAAAAATCGAAACTATGCAATGCTAAAGCGTAGGTATTCCCTACTCTTCAAAGCCAGCTTTGTGCATTTTGGCGTAAGCTTTACTTTGCTGGATGAGTTCGTCATGCGTTCCACGTTCAATGATTTCGCCTTTTTCGAGGACGAGGATTTGGTCGGCGTTTTGTACTGTGGAGAGACGGTGAGCTATAACAATAGTTGTGCGGCCTTTTTGTAATTTGTTAAACGCTTCCTGCACGGCTTTTTCGGATTCGTTATCGAGGGCCGAGGTAGCTTCGTCGAGCAGGAGTATCGGCGCATTTCTGAGGATGGCTCTGGCGATTGAAATGCGCTGCTTTTGGCGCGGAGAGAGTTGG
>CAYGNI010000012.1:0-22269 GCA_964351195.1 uncultured Micavibrio sp. | reverse complement strand
CATTGCTCGCGCTATCGCGATGCGTTGCTTCTGTCCACCAGAGAGTTTTACGCCGTCTTCACCAACGCGGGTTTGATAGCCTTCGGGCATTTCTTTGATGAAATCATGCGCTGCGGCAGCGACTGCGGCCTTTTCGATTTCAGATTGGTTGGCGTTTTTATCGCCGTAGGCGATGTTGGCGGCGATGGTGTTGTCAAAAATAGTGATGTCTTGTGAAACAAGAGCAATATGAAATCGCAAACTTTCGAGATTAAGGTCACGAATATCAATGCCATCGATTGTAATGACGCCGTCTGTAACGTCGTAGAAACGCGGGATCAAATTAATGATGGTTGACTTACCACTCCCTGAGGATCCTACGAGGGCAGTAACTTGTCCATTCAAAGCTGAAAAAGTTATTTTATTTAAAGCTTTTACATCGGTTTCTTTATATTGGAAATCAACATTTTTGAAAATGATTTCTGGCGCTTTGGATTGCAGAGTTTTAGATTTTTGCGGTTCTGTGATTTCGGATTGTTGGTCGATAAGACCAAAAATGCGTTCGGCTGCGCCAAGCCCTGTCTGCACTGAATTATTGAGCTTCGCCAGTTTTTTCATTGGCTCGTAAGCCATGATGAAGGCTGTTAGGAATGCGCCAAGCTGCCCTGGCGTCATATTGCCTTCTGCTGCCTGAAACCCGCCATAAATGATAATGCCAAAAAGGACGAGACCAACCATGATTTCATTAACCGGCGTTGAGAGCGCGCCAACGCGGACGGCCTTAATGTTCATTTTACGAACAGTCGAAATCGCTTGATCGGCTCTTTCACATTCGTATTCTTCCATGCCATAGGCTTTAACGAGGCGGATGCCCTGAAAGACTTTAGAGAGATGGTCAGATAAAGATGCTACGTTTTCTTGAAGGCCACGTGAAATTTTACGAATACGTTTTCCCAAATAGGCCACGAATAAAGCTGCAAATGGGAAGATGACTACGGCTGCGAAGGCCAAAATTACATCTTGATAAAACATCACCATGACAAGAAATATGAGTGTCAGCAGGCTTTTTCCGCTGCTCATGAAGGCGTCGGCGACCGTTGTACGAAGAATATTGGCGTCGTTGACAATCGTGGACATGAGCTGTCCGCTTGGGTTCATATGAAAATATGCTAAATCCAGGCCTAATAGACGGCGGAACAAGTCTTTTTGGATATCACCTATAATGTTTTGACTGACTTTGTTCATGATGACGGTTGCGCCGTAGCTGGCGGCCCCGCGCAAAGTGAATGCGAAAAGAAAGGCTGTTGCTACGGGGATTATTAGATCCGTATTTTTGCCGTTAATCACCTGGTCCAAAATGGGTTGCATCATCTGGGCGATACCGGCGGTTGTTAATGCTGTCAAAAGCATTGCAACCCCTGCTACGATCAGTTGCTTTCCATGGGGTGCCACATAATTTTTCAATAACCTTTTCAGGAGGTTAATGGTGCTTTGGTTATTGCGCAGTGCAGCGTGTGTCTTGATATTATTATCCATCGTTCTTGTGTTATAATGAATATGTCAGGGAAGATCAAAGCGTTATGAATGAAATAACAGACGATAATGAGGGTGATAAAGCAATTTTGCAGCCAGGGGAAGAGAGTTTTGTTCCCGGGGTTGGCCTTGCGCTTGGCGGCGGTATGGCGCGAGGATTTGCGCATATCGGCGTGATTAATACCCTTTTGAGATACGGGATTCAGCCTAGTATTGTTACCGGAACATCCATAGGCGCGGTGGTTGGGGCCTGTTATCTGGCTGGGAAGCTTAATGCGTTTGAGGACTGGGCGCGCTCGCTTAATCGATACAAAATTTTGTCCTATTTGGATTTGCGCGTGCGCAGCGCGGGTTTGATCGGCGGTAATAAGTTGAAAGACTTATTGGATGATCATTTTAGAGACATGGAGATTGAAGACCTCCCTCACCCGTTTATAGCCATTGCGGCGGACCTGCTGACGGGGCACGAAGTCTGGATGCGTAAAGGTGATTTGATAGATGCGATTACGGCATCCTTCGCTCTGCCCGGCGTATTTCCGCCTGTGCGGCGTAATGGCCGAATGCTGGTGGATGGGGCGCTGGTGAATCCTGTGCCTGTATCGCCAGCGCAGGCCATGGGGGCGCGAATGACGATTGGGGTGGATTTGAACGCGGATATTATTGGTAAAGCGGCCAAGCCCGGTCAGGAATATCAGACTGTGGCGGGATTTGATTTGTTTGATGATAATGATGTTTCGAAGGAAGAGCAGAAAAAATTCAGCTCCGGGATATCGCGGCGGTTGTTCAGCCGCAAGGAGAATAATCCCAGCCTGTTCGGGGTTATGGTGTCCGCGCTTGGGATTATGCAAGACCGTATGACGCGTTCGCGTCTTGCGGGGGACCCGCCGGACATTCATATTAAGCCGCAGATTGGGCATATTGGATTGCTGGAATTTGAACGAGCGAGTGAGCTGATTAAAATCGGTGAAGAAGCGACGGAAAAGGCTATTCCAGAAATTCAGCAGGCGATGAAGGTGTTTTTATCTTTTCAGCATAACGACAGCCATTAAAATTTAAGATTCGCGGCGTTTCTTATGTTTGCGATCCGGCAGAGGGTCACCCCATTGAAGCTTGCCCACCATGTATTTGGGGCTGACGTTGTTGTATTGCTTAGAGAGCATTCTGAGTGCTTTGTCCACGTCTTCCATGGTTTTGACGCCTTTAAAATTTCCTTCGTGCAGGCCTGTGCGTACCAAACAGGTATCGATATTGACCAGTGATCCGCCGAGGATATCGTGAGTCATGGAATCGCCGATCATGATGGTTTGGCCGGGGTAGATTTCTCGCTCCTGCAGAATCTTGATGCAATGCTGGAAAATGGGTTGGTGCGGTTTGCCGATATAATGAACAACGCCGCCGAAGTCCTGATAGCGGCGGGCGATGGTTCCTGGCCCCATGATGTTATTACTGCCCATAACGCCACGGCTATCGGGGTTGGCGCAGAGCGCTGTGATTTGTTTTCTGACCGCTTTTTTGAGAGCGGGTTCGTAATCTTCGAGGGATTTATCGGGCGCGTCAGAGCCGCTGATGATCATGAAATCGGCGTCGGATGCGTCGTCTACGATTTCGACGTCTAGGCCATCGACGATGGAACGATCGCCACCGCGGGAGATCACGTATACTTTTTTACCAAGATTTTTGAAGAATCCAGAATCTTGCGCGTTCAGGCCTTGCCAGGTCATTTCACCGGATGTGACGATCTGGTCATACAGGCTGGGGCCTATGCCGATGTCTTTGAGGCGCTCTTTGTTGATGTCCGCGCGTTTGCCGGAATTTGATAGGATGATGATGTATTTTTTGCGGCCCTTCAGTTCCTTGAGGCACTCCACAACGCCGGGATACGGTTTTTCGCCGTTATGCAGCACGCCCCATTGGTCGATGATGAAGCCAGAATAGCTGTCAGAGATGTCTGAAATGCCGCGGCAAAATTTTGTTTTTTGTAATGGGTTCATTGTAAAAGATCTATTACCAAGAAAAGGGCTGCGCCGCCCACGTTAAATTCACATGTATTATCGTGATTTTAGGCGCAGTAATCAATTCCCTTTTTTGGCTATATTTCTTATGCCGCTTTTAATGGTTTGGCCTTTAGTTTTGACTCTTTTTCCGCGATTTTGCACAGATATCCGTAGAGTTTCGCCAGATCGCTTGATCCGATTGTCGTGCTCAGGATTGTGCCGTGATCGTTTTCAAGGGCCTGTTCGTAGATTTCCTCAAACTGGCGCGTGAAGCGTTGGATGTAATTGCGAAACTCGGAATCAGTTGCATATTTCTTTTGCAATCTCTCGATCGGCAAATTGGTGCCGAGTTGGTTCAGGCGTGTCGTAAAGGCATTGATGTCACCCTTCTGGAAAGCTTTCCAGGTTTTTTCGGAGACTTCGCCTTCGGCCATGCGTGAGAGGTCCACAGACATAGAGTGCAGGCTTTCGACGATGAATTTGGTGTCGGTCATAAAGATCTCGCGCTGCTTTCTTTGCTGTATTTTCTGGAGCTTTTCGGCCTGACTTTGGGCATCTTTTGAAGCCTTGAACAAGGATTCGGATTGTTTACCGAACATATGGGCGGCTTCTTTGACTCCTTCGAGTGCGGCGGTGGAAATACCCAGGAAGCGTTCAGATTCTCCGCTGATTTGATCGCGGGTGTTTTCCATTTTGATGCTGACATCATTGGCGGCTTCGCCCATTTCCTGCATGCGGGATTTAAGCTGCGACACAGACTTGCTAAGGGTTTCAGCGGATTGCTGAGAGGCTTGAGCGATTTGATGGGCCTGGGAGCGCATTTCACGGCCATATTTCTCAGACATCTGGAGGGAGGATTTGAGCTGTTCGGACATCTCATGAGCACGATCCGAGAAGCTGTCGCCAGCTTTTTGGAGTGAGTCCAGGGTTTCCTGTGCGCTTCTGAGAAGAAGTGCGGCTTCCTGCTGGACCATGGCGACCATGTTTTCGGTATCGATGGCGGTTTTTTGCGCCGCTTCGTGGAGCATGCCAGTTTCTTCGCGGGCTTTGACGCCGAGATCAGTGAAGCGTTCTGCGGTTTTATCGGCTTGCTGACGGATTGTGTTGGACTGACTGCCGAAGGCGTTGCCGACTTCTTCGATCTGGGCCACGGCGTGACCAACCGAGGATGAAAGCTCATGGAATTGGTCATTGATGACTTCCTGAATCTTTTCGATTTTCAGAAGAGCCTTATCAGTGATGAGCTGGATATCTGAAGATTGATCCTTCAGCGAGGCTGTGACGTCGTGCATGCGATCGCTCGCGGCGCCCGCGGCGGCTTCGATATCGCTTGTACGTTCCTGTAGATGGTCGCTGGAGGATTTGAGAAGCTCGGCAGCTTCATCGGCGCCCGTTTTCAGGCTCTCCAGTCTTTCATCAAAGATGATGCCGATGGCTTTGAGTTTTTCGAGGTTGCTGATCGTTGAGGTCTCGTAATCAGTTTTCAGCTCTTTAAATTTATCCTGTACGAATTGTGTTTTCGTAATTGTTTTTTCTGTAAGTGGATCAATATCTTCTACTGTTTTCTTGAGAGAATGATGCATGTTGGAAATGGCATCACCTGCGTCTTCAGCGCCTGCGCGGATGAGGGTAATTTTATTCTCCAGTGAGCCTTCAAGGTCTTCGAGTTGTCTATACGTGTCGCCTGTGACTTGCGAGAGGTCAGTGCAGTGTGTTTTAACAGTTTGCGTCAAAGCATCAAGATTCTCGCCTGCTTCCTTAGCATTAAAACTGACACTATTATTGGCGAGTTTGAGGCTGTTGGTCAGCTCTTCAATCGAAGCGATCGAGTCCTTCACTTGCGTGCTCAGCACATCGGTTTGATGCGTCATTTGTTCATTGATTGTGCGGGCGTTGCCGGCGATCTGACCGGACAAAGAGGAGATTTCCTGCGCCTGACCACGCAGGATTTCGCGGATGTTTTCGGCACTACGCGTGGCTTTTTCGCTGGCATCATTGAGGTCAACAGTGCGGCGCTCAAGGATGGATTCAATTTGCTCAAAAGATGAATCCGCATCGTTGACGGTGCTTTGAATATCTTTAAGTGGGGTAGCTAAGTTTGCGCGGACCTTGTCCATGCGATCGATGAGGCTTTGTGTCGCACCTTCGATGCGTTCGTCATATTCATTCACGGCGTTTTTGAGATGGGCGACATGGTCATTGGCCGCATCGCAGAGATCCTGGATTTTATCGCGGCTGGTTTCCAGCAGCGTGATCATGGATTCCATATGGACCATGTTGCCTTTGCCAGCGTCGCTCAGCTCAGCAATTCTTTGGCGTGTAGTTTCGATGATGTTTTCGGCCTGGTCATTGGCGGCTTTACTGGTTTGCGCCAATGTCTGCGCAGCTTCGCGCACGGATGTGTCGATTTTTTCTGAGCCGGATAGCGCAAGGGATAGCGCGTGATTAAGCTGGTCTGCCGTTCTGTCGCTTGCGTGTTCAATCGCGGTGGCGCGTTTTTCCATGCATTCGACGAGTAAGTCGAGCTCATCGGATTTGTCGCCGATGCGGGATTCAAGGTCGCCCGTTTTATCGGAGACGAGTGCCACGGTTTCGGAGAGTTTGCCTAAAGAGCTTTCGATAGTGTCAGCGATTTTTTCGGATTGGATAGCAAGCCCTTCTGCGCCTTCATCCAATGCTTTTCTATGCAGGCGGATGTTTTCGGTGGAGCGGGTCATGGATTCAACCGTGCGGTCGGTGACGTTTTCAAGACCTTCGATTTGGGCGCGGATGCTATCGGCCAGACGTTCGGTTTCTTCGGACACACGGTCGGCAGTTTGTGTGAGGTCTATGGTGTGATTTTCGAAACCTGCGGTGACGTCGCGGAGGCGTTCGCTGACGTAATCGACAGAGTCGGTAAGTTTTTCGAAATTGCTTTCGAGCATGGATTCGATCGATTTAGTTTTCTCGCCAACCTGATCGGCGGCGTTGATGATTTTGTCAGTACCACGGCCAAGGGCGGATTCCATCTCCCCTGCTCTATCGAGGATATGGATAGTGGCTTGATCCCAAGCTTCGGCGCCGGCTTGTGTTTTGGCGTCGATATTGGATGTGCGTTGTTCGATTTCCTCAGTCAGAGCGAGGAGCTTTGCGCTGCGCTCTGATAGGTTTTCGGCGAGGCGGTCGATGTGGAATTCCGTCTTTTTGGACACGCCGGAGAAGTCGCGCATTTCGACACGCAGACCTTGGCGGGCGCGTTGCAAGGATTTTAGCACGGCTTTGGAAGCGGCAGAGACTTCAGCAGCCTGACGGCACATGCGCTCGATGTCTTTATTGATAATGCTCGCGGTTTCTTCAGATGGGAAGATCAGGCTTTGTAATTCCTGACGCAGCTGGCTGGCGTAATGATTGATGTCGCCCCGGCGGTGCATATGGTTGATGATCATCCATAGCAATGCAGGAGGAACCAACACGCCCCCGATGAAGGCACCAAGCTCAGCAGGCGCGGCCGGCAGACCGCTTGCGATGGCGTGGTACAAGCAGTAAGTCACCCATGCCGCAGTCAAAACAATAGCGGCTTTGTAGGTGAATTTGCTAAGGCCGCTTGGGGTTGTGTCGGTTAATCTGTTTGTAGGTGAAAGAAGTAAGACGGGTTCGTTATCTTGTTCGGTTTCGAAAGAGGTGAAACTTTCGTTTGTTTTCTTTTGTTCAGGTTTTTTAGGTTCTTTTTTTGGCGCTTCAGGTTCAGCTTTTATTTTTAGGCTGCCCAAAGTAGACGATTTCGGTTTTGCATTGGATGCTTTCTGGCGCAGATCCTGTGCGCGCAGGGCACGTAGGTCGCTAGCAAGCTCAGATTTTGAATCAGGCTTTTGCTCTTTATTATTGTTTTCAATAGATTTTTTAACGGCTGCCTTAAGGGCGAGAGGTTCCGTCATGGGCGAGGCTCCTTGATGCTGATTCTTGATTGGGTATTGCTACAATACCGCACAGCAAGGTGTTGCTTTCAAGGATTGTTTAGAAGTTATTCACAGGAGATCTTTAGGTGGCCCTGGAGGCTTTGAACCGCGCGATATATTCCTTGGTGTCTTTGCGGATGAGGGGCGCCAGCAAATAGAGACCGATAATATTCGGAATCCCCATAGACAAGATCATGGCGTCAGTGAAGGCGATGATATTGTCGAGCTGTGATGAGGCACCGATGATAATGCAAAGACAGAAGAAAAGCTTGTAAGCCATTTCAACCCAATCCTTTTCTCCGAATAAGAAGGTCACAGCTTTCACGCCGTAATAAGACCACGTGATCATGGTTGAATAGGCAAACAGGAAGACCGTTAGGGCTAATACGTAGGGGAACCATGAGATGCCGGATTCCAGTGCGGCGGCGGTGAGTTCCACACCCGCCATGCCATCGAATTCTTTGTAAGCTCCAGAGATCACAATCACCAAAGCGGTCACAAGGCAGATGATGACAGTGTCGATGAAGGGACCGAGCATGCCGACAAAGCCTTGGGAGACTGCGTCATCGGTTTTGGCGTTAGCATGGACGATGGCCGCGGAGCCAAGCCCCGCTTCATTTGAGAATGCCGCGCGCTGTACGCCGACCAAAAGCACACCGAGGAAGCCGCCAAAGCCTGCGGACGGATCCCAGGCTTTTTGGAACATAATAGCGAAGGCTTCGGGGATGTTGGCGTAGTGAATGGCGATGACGATGAGGCCTGCAGTCAGATATAAAATTCCCATCATGGGGACCAGTTTAGACGCCACATTGGCGATGGATTTAATACCGCCGATAATGACGATGGCGACGAGGACAGCTAGCACAACACCAAAAAGCCAGCCTTTGCCAGCGAGCAGTCCTGTGTCGCCGCCGGTGACACTGGCCATCATTTCATAGGCCTGATTGGCTTGGTACATGTTACCGCCGCCGATTGAACCGCCAATACAGCATATTGCGAAAATGACGGCGACGATGGGGCCAAGATAGGGGATATTCCAATGGGCAAACGCGTCTTTCAGGTAATACATAGGCCCGCCAGAGATTTCTTCGGGGTGCTTGGGGTCCATGTGTTTGCGGAATTTAACTGCAAGCATGACCTCAGCGAATTTTGTGCTCATTGAGAAGAAGGCCATGAGGATCATCCAGATGACTGCGCCGGGCCCGCCCACGGATACAGCAACAGCGACGCCGCCGATATTGCCGAGCCCCACTGTGCCCGACAGCGAAGTGGCAAGCGCCTGAAAGCGGCTGATTTCACCCTCTTTGGTTTCTCCGTCATATTTGCCGCGCACCAGATCAATGGCGTGCTTAAAATAGCGGAAATTAATAAAGCCCAAATAGACAGTGAAAAACACTGCCGCAGCCGCCAACCATATCAAAATCAGCTGAACGTTTTGGCCTTCGCCTATCGGAATGGCGTAAAAAACGATGGAAGAAATAACGTCTGCGACGGGGGCAAAATAGGAATCAATCTGGGAATCAATGCTCATGACTGTTCGTTGTACGTCATTTTTAAGCGCATTTAAAGGGAAGTCTCAAAAGACTATATCACAGGGTTGTGCATAAAGGTTTTGAAACCGGGTGATTCGGGTAGATGGTCGCCGCCCATTCACGGATATCATCGCGGCTCATTTCCGCTGCGCGCATTACGCGCGGGGCGTATTTTGAGCAAAAGATATCAGGGCGCATGCCCGCAGCATCTTTGGAGATTTTATTGGCGAAGCTTGTGCGCAAGGTGTTCATGGCGGCTTCGGGGTTGGGGTTATTTTCCTTTTGGAAATGTTTGAAGAGGATTTTCTCATATGTCGCAAAGAGCTCACCGTGATCGGCGCTGAATTGGCGATATTGGCCATAGAGATTGATGCCTGCGCGTGCACCCATATGCGTGCAGTTAAGGCCGATGACCATCAGCTCGCTGTGGATACGAATGCCCTGCTCTGCCTCAGCTTCCGCGTCAGAATAGCAATCCGCGTGCGCAAGGGCGGGCATTATTAAAATCGCTATTAGGGCTAAGAGTAATTTTCGCATGCGCATTTTATAGTCTGAGTTGGAGAAAACTGTCTAGCTTTAAAATTGGATTAAATCTTGATTTTTTTCGTGCATCTGTGGTTAATGCGGGCATGAGCGCGAAGCAAGACAAGAAGCTGTTTATAAAAACCTGGGGATGCCAGATGAATGTGTATGACTCCCATCGCATGGCGGACATCCTTATGCCATTTGGCTACAAGGCCGTCGATACCCCCGATGATGCTGATATGGTGATTTTGAACACATGCCATATTCGTGAAAAAGCCACAGATAAAGTGTTCTCCGATTTGGGACGCTTACGGCCGCTGAAGGACAAAAAAGAAGCCAAAGGCGAGCAGATGGTCATGGCTGTGGCGGGCTGCGTTGCGCAAGCTGAAGGGGATTTCATTCTGCAGCGCGCGCCTTATGTCGATATGGTGTTCGGGCCGCAGACCTATCACGAGCTTCCTGAAATGATGGCGAAAATTACGGGCGCGTACGGCGATGCACGCGTTGTGAATACGGAATTTCCTGAAGAGTCCAAGTTTGATGCTTTGCCGGAGGAACATAAATCGCAGGGCTCGTCTGCCTTTTTGTCTATCCAAGAGGGATGCGATAAATTCTGCGCGTTCTGTGTGGTGCCGTATACGCGCGGTGCGGAGTATTCACGTTCTGCGCAGGAAATCATTGATGAGGCCAAATGGCTGGTTGATAACGGCACGCTTGAAATTACGCTTTTGGGGCAGAATGTGAATGCGTTCCATGGCGCCGGGCCGGATGGGAAGACATGGGGATTGGCAAGGTTGATTGAGGAAATCGCCGAGATTGATGGTTTGGAGCGCTTGCGCTATACGACCTCACATCCCCGCGACATGGATGATGATTTGATCGCCATTCATGCGCATCCGAAATTGCAGCCCTTCCTGCATTTGCCGGTGCAAAGCGGGTCGGACAAAATTTTGAAGGCCATGAACCGCAAACATACGGCGGATCATTACCGCGATATTATCGAACGTCTGCGCAAAGCCCGCCCCGATCTTGCGTTTTCTTCTGATTTTATTATCGGGTTTCCCGGTGAGACAGAAGAAGACTTTGAGGATAGTTTGCAGCTTGCGCGCGATGTGAAATACGCGTCGTGTTATTCTTTTGCGTATTCTGCGCGGCCCGGCACGCCGGCGGCGAATATGCAGAATTTGGTGCGTGCGGATATAGCCAAGGAGCGTTTGGCACGTTTTCAGGCCCTTATTAATGAACAGCAAAAGGCGTTTAACGATCAATGTGTTGGTTTGACCCTGCCGGTTCTTTTGGATCGCAAAGGCAAGCGTGAGGGTCAGATTCAGGGGCGTACGCCTTATAATCAATCGCTATACGTACAGGCGAATGAGCGGCTTTTGGATACGATTGTCGATGTTCATGTCACAGAGGCGTTTGATAACTCTCTAACGGGTGAAATTTTGACATCCGAGAATGTCTTAAGTGCCTAATTTTATTATTCTTTTTCGTATGGTTTTTTCGTGCATTATCCAATTATTAGGATTATCCTAGTACTATAGGTTAGAACATTTATTTTTATTGAAGAAAGGCGTATTTTTGCCCAAAGACAGCACTGTAAAGGTTATTGAATTTTCCCAGAACTCAATACTCCCTGCCCTTTTTGGAGAGCATAATGCGCATCTTCGTCATCTTGAAAAACGGCTTGATATTACGATTACCAGCAAGGGCAATCAGGTTCAGCTTGCGGGTCCGGAGGGGCAGATTGAGGCGGCTGAGCAGGTTTTGAATGCGCTTTTGGAGGCGATCAAGAAGAAGCAAAATGTTAGCGAAGCGGACATAGACGCGGAGTTGCGCTTCATAAACGAAGACGAAAAGGCGAATTCTGCGCAAAAACCTGATTATAAAGGTCAGAAAGTGGTTATTAAGACCCAAAAGAAGAGTATTGCGGCGCGTTCTCCTACGCAAAACCTCTATTTGGAAGCTATTCGTGACAATCCGATGGTGTTTGGGTTGGGACCTGCGGGGACCGGGAAGACCTATTTAGCTGTGGCGATGGGGGTTTCGATGTTTTTGAATGGCGAGGTTGAGCGCCTTATCTTTACGCGCCCTGCGGTAGAGGCGGGCGAAAACCTTGGTTTCCTTCCTGGAGATCTGAAAGAAAAAGTCGATCCTTATTTGCGGCCGATTTACGATGCCATGCACGATATGATGCCGTGGGATTTTATGCTCAAGAAGATGGAAGCGGGCGATATTGAAGTGGCTCCCCTCGCCTTTATGCGCGGACGTACACTGAGCAATGCGTTTGTTATCCTCGATGAAGCGCAAAATACCACACCGACGCAGATGAAGATGTTTTTGACGCGTATGGGCGAGTCTTCGCGCATGGTTATCACGGGTGATTTGAGCCAGACCGACTTGCCGAAAAGCATTAAATCTGGTTTGCGGGATGCTGTGGAAATTCTTGAAGGCGTTGACGGTATTGCCTTTACGCATTTTAAGAAGGAAGATGTTATTCGTCACCCTTTGGTGAGCCGCATTGTTAACGCGTATGACCAACAAAATTCATAAGACCCACGATATGACCATTACCATTGATATTGATAAGCAGTGTTCGCTTTGGAAAGACGAAGACATTGAAGGCGTTATTGAGCGTACACTGGCTTTTATGGAGATTTATGAAGCGGAGGTGAGCGTTGTGCTGGCTGATGACACATTTGTCCAAAATTTGAACCGCGAGTATCGAAACAAAGATAAGCCGACGAATGTTTTATCCTTCCCCCAAGATGCACCGATGCTGGGGGATATTGTGCTGGCTTATGAGACAATTGCACATGAGGCGAGTGATCAAGATAAAGCGTTTTCCGACCATCTTTCCCATCTTTTGGTCCATGGAACTCTGCATCTTTTGGGCTACGACCACGAAACCGACGAAGAAGCAGAAGAGATGGAAGGTTTAGAGATCGAAATTCTTGGTGAAATGGGTGTAAAAAACCCTTATTGAAATGCGCTGTTTATGCCATAGTATATTTTAAATTGTATGTTGCAGATGAATATTCAAGACGAAGAGCCTCCGAGTAAAACGCCCGCCGCCGTTTCTGGTAAGAACGGCAAGGATCATGGCGGGCTGTTTCATGCACTCAAATCCCTGTTTAAGCCGAAGGTTCACGACACGTCTTTGCGTGAGGCTATTGAAGAATATATTGAGGAGCCTGAAAACTTTACGGCTAATTCTGACGCGCTTCAGGAGCGTGCGCTTTTTTCTAATATTCTGGCTCTAAGGGATATTAGCGCAGATTACGTTATGATACCGCGCGCGGATATCATTGCGGTTGAAGTTAGCGCAACGCGAGAGGAGCTTTTGACTATTTTTGCGCAAAAGCAAGTGAGCCGCCTGCCCGTTTATAAAGGCACACTTGATAATGTGCTTGGAACCATTCATCTCAAAGATATTGTCGCGTTCATGGCAGAGGGCAAAAAGATACATATCTCAGACCATATTACAGATATACCGATTGTTTCGCCGTCTATGCCTGTTCTTGATTTGCTTTTGACGATGCGGCAAAGCCGTCGGCATATGGCGCTTGTCGTGGATGAGTATGGCGGCATTGACGGGCTTGTGACGATAGGTGATATCGTCGAAACGATTATCGGTGAGATTGAAGATGAGCATGACGTGAATTCTGATCCGCAAATTGTAGAAGAGAAAGACGGCTCTATTCTTGCTGATGCGCGCTTTGATGTTGAAGATTTTGAGGAGCGTTACGGCAGCCTGTTGAATGAGGAGGAGCGCGCGGAGAATGATACTCTAGGTGGGCTCGTGTTCTCTATAGCTGGGCGCATCCCTGTGCGCGGCGAAGTTATCACACATGATCACACAGGTATGGAATTTGAGATTATGGATGCCGATCCAAGGCGTGTGAATCTCATCCGCATTCGTAATATTCCGTCTTTTGAAAACCAGGCCGTCAGCTAAACCTTATTGCGCGGTGATGACACCCGATCTATGATCCGTCTTTATGACGCAATCTTTTCCTAAAACTTATTACCTGCTGTCTTTGTTTGCCGGTGCTTTGTCCGCCTTGGCGATGGCGCCGTATAATATCTGGGTTATACTGCTGGTCGGGCTTGGGTTTCTTTATATTGCCGTGGACCGTGCGCACAACAAGCGTCAGGCGTTTTTCACCGGATGGTTGTTTGGGTTTGGGTATTTCGTCATCGGATTTTATTGGATCGGCAACGCTTTGTTGGTTGAGGGTAATCCTTATAAATGGGCGTGGCCGTTGGCTGTGTGCGGGCTGCCGGCCGTTATGGCGTTTTATGTGGCGATCCCGGCTCTGATTGCCGGGCGGTATTTAGACCTTAAACAGTGGCATGGCTATATTGGATTCGTATTTTTAGTGGCCGGTTTTGAATGGCTGCGCGGGCATTTATTTACGGGATTTCCTTGGAATTTGTTCGGGTATACGTGGATTGGCGTTTTGCCGATTGCGCAGCTGGCTTCTCTCAGCAGCATATATTTATTATCGTTTCTGACCATATTTTGGTTGTCGATAGGTGGGTTTATATTTGTATCGGGTGCCCGAATTGCGCAGCTTTGTATCGGGTTTCTTATTGTTGTAACAGCCATGGGAGGGGGTGTTTGGGGAAGTTTGCGGCTTTCTCAGGCGCAGCATTTTCATGATATGCGTATCAAAGTGGTGCAACCGAATACTCCGCAGGAGGAGAAATGGCAACGCGATAAAATGGCCGGGCATTTTGAAACGGCCCTCGAACTCTCACGTTACCAAGATGGTGAAGCCGCTGCGCCAATAATTATTGTATGGCCGGAGACCACTATTAGTCCTGCTTTTTTGGATGATCCTGTGTGGCGCGGGGAAATCATCAAAATGCTTAACACCTATGCGGACGAAGCGATTCTTATGGCCGGGGCGCTGCGCTATCAGCCAGAAAATGCAAGCTATCACAATTCAATCCTTACAATTAACAAGGTCGGGGTGACATCTAATATCTATGATAAAAGCCATCTTGTACCGTTTGGGGAGTATATTCCGTTTCAGAAGTGGATACCGCTTGATCCGGTCGTTCAATTCAAAGGATTTGAGCGCGGGCAAGGCCTACAGACATATACGACGATTGGGGATTTGCGTTACAGCCCGCTTGTTTGTTATGAGGTTATATTCCCCAAAAAGAGTGTCGTGAGCGGATCGGATACAGACTTTATTGTGAATGTCACCAATGATGCGTGGTATGGCGTCAGCCCCGGCCCTTATCAGCATTACGTGCAGGCTCAATTTCGCGCGATTGAAGAAGGGGTTCCGCTTGTACGTGCCGCTAATACTGGGTTTTCGGGTGTTATTGATGCTTATGGACGTACGGTTGTAAAGTCCGGACTGTATGACACTGACAGCCTTGTAACGGCACTGCCTAAGGCCATTCGATAATATTCATCTTGAGCTTTTCTGCGAATAGTATACTTAAGGGTAGTTGCATACACATGTAATCCTTTGTAAGTATTTTCTATATTTTGAATTTCTTAGGACAATAAAGTTTGAGCATGACACCACCCAAAAAAACAAAAGGCACGCCCGATACTGTAGATGTTCACGTCGGGAATCGTTTGCGTGTTCGCCGGTCTTTGATGGGCTTGAGTCAAGAAAAGCTGGCCGAAGCGATTGGCATTACGTTTCAGCAAATTCAAAAATATGAGCGCGGTGTCAATCGCATCAGTGCGGGTCGCCTGTTTCAGTTCAGTAAAATTCTGGACGTGCCTGTGGCATATTTCTACGATCAAATTGCGCAAGGTAGCAATGATCGTGGGCCTTACGCTGCCCAGGGTATGGCGGATAATGGACAAGAAGCGTTTGAAAATGATGGCGATGTCATGCAAAAGAAAGAAACAATTGATCTTGTTCGTGTTTATTATTCCATTGAAGACCCTGCCAAGCGTAAAGAAATTTTACGGTTTATCAAAACTATGGCTGATTCCTAGTCTCTTCTGTGCTCTTTTAGCTTGAAAGCGTTTTAAGCACTGGTTACTGTGCCAGCTTATTCTTGCCTTTTGTTTAATAACATATGAGAAAATTCATGTCCCAACCTTTAGCCCAAGCGCCCATCATGCCCGTAGAAAACACCAACAAAGACCTTAAAGATTATATTTTCACCAGTGAGTCCGTTTCCGAAGGACACCCTGATAAAGTGTGCGATCGTATTTCTGATGCAGTGTGTGATTTGTTTTTGGCGGCTGATCCGCAAAGCCGCGTGGCGTGTGAAACGCTTGTGACGACAGATAAAGTTGTTTTGGCTGGTGAAGTTCGTGGCCCAGAGAGTATTACAAAGGATGATATTGAAGCGGCCGCGCGTAATGCGATTAAAGAGATCGGGTATGAGCAAGAAGGTTTCCACTGGAAGACGGCGGATGTTGAAGTTTTGCTTCATGAACAATCTATAGATATTGCGCAGGGCGTGGATGCAGGGACAGGTCTTGATAAAGAAGAAGGTGCAGGCGACCAAGGTATTATGTTTGGTTATGCGTGTACTGAGACTGAAGCGCTTATGCCCGCGGCTATTCATTACTCGCATGAAATTTTGCGTGCCTTGGCAGCGGCACGTCATAGCGGCGCGGTAAAAGGCATTGAGCCTGATTCCAAGTCTCAGGTTACATTGGAATACCGCGATGATAAGCCCGTGCGCGCAACTTCTGTTGTTGTGTCGACGCAGCACAGTGAAGAGCTTAGCCATGATGATGTCCGCGCGGCTGTTATTCCTTTTATTGAAGAGGTTTTGCCGGAAGGCTTTATGCCATCCGAAGAAGAGGTTTACGTGAACCCCACTGGCCGTTTTGTGATTGGTGGCCCTGTTGGGGATGCCGGTTTGACGGGGCGCAAGATCATTGTTGATACGTATGGCGGCGCGGCGCCTCATGGTGGCGGCGCGTTTTCAGGAAAAGATCCGACGAAGGTTGACCGTTCCGCGGCTTATGCTGCGCGCTATCTTGCGAAGAACGTCGTCGCAGCGGGGTATGCCGAAGGGTGTACGATTCAGCTGGCCTACGCGATTGGCGTGTCCAAGCCGCTCGGGTTCTATGTGAACACACATGGGACAGGCACAGTACCTGAAGGCGAAATTATTAAAGCATTATCCAAGCTGGTTAATCTATCGCCACGCGGTATTCGCGAGCATTTGGGACTTCATAAGCCAATTTATGAGCGCACAGCGGCTTATGGGCATTTCGGGCGCACGCCGGATGCGGATGGTGGTTTCTCATGGGAAAAGACTGACCTGGTTGAAGACTTACGCAAGATTCTTGGATAACTCCCTTAAAAACCCTCAGGAAAGACGATTTTACGGGCGGCGTGTTGGCCGTCCTCTTAATCAAAGCCGGCAAGAGGCGCTTGATAAGCTTTTGCCTGCGCTGTCTATTTCGGACGCGCTTTTAACCGAAAAAGGTGACTTAAGTCCCGAGGGCCTCTTTGGGGCTCCTGTAAGTGAATGCTGGTTTGAAATCGGCTTTGGCACGGGGGAGCATTTGAGCGGGCTTATGCGCCAAAATCCCGATATCGGGTATTTGGGCGCGGAGCCGTTTGCCAATGGAATGGCTGCGTTTTTAAAAGATATTCAAGATGAGCCGCATGAACGCATTCGCGTGATTACTGAGGATGCGATGTTTTTGGCGAATTCTTTGGCAGATAACACGCTTGATGGGATGTATGTGCTCAACCCCGATCCGTGGCATAAAAAGCGCCATCACAAGCGTAGAATTATTAATCAGGATAATCTGGATTGTTTTGCGCGGATTTTAAAGCCCGGCGCGCCGTTGATTATGAGCACGGATGTGCCGTATCTCGCGGAATGGATGGTGACGCAAGCTTCGATGCATGACGCATTTGAATGGGACGCGTGGCGAGCGAAAGATTGGTGGGATGTGCCTGAAGGGTGGATTCATACGGCTTATGAAACCAAAAAGGCTAAAGGTGCAGACCGTATGGTTTATTTGAATTTTGTACGAAAATAGCTTGCTTTTCGGCGCAAAGCTTCCTATATAGTCATTACATCCTAGGTTTTAAAATGGGTGGGTCGGAAACGACCCGCCTTTTTTGTTGGAAAAAATGAGGTAGGAATGCGGCTTTCACCGCTTGAGAACAAAATTGCAGACATTACTAATCCGGTTATTGAAGACCTTGGGTTTTCGCCGTTTTGTGTGAAGGTGATTGGCGAAGGTGGTTCGCAAATTGTGCAAATCATGGCCGAAGATCCGGCAACAAAGCGTCTGGGCGTTGATGATTGCGCCAAGATCAGCCGCGCGGTTTCCGCGGTTTTGGATGTCGAGGACCCAATTAAGGGTGCCTACAGATTGGAAGTCAGCTCACCGGGTATAGACCGAATGCTATTGACTTTGCAGGATTATGAGCGTTACACAGGGTTCGACGTGAAAGTTGAGACCGACACACCGGCCGAAAACGGGCAGCGTAAATTTCGCGGACCTGTCGAAAGCGTAGAGGGTGACATTATTAAAATCAAAACCGATCAGGGGATCGCGGAGATTTCATTTGAGACGATCGTCAAAGCCAAGCTGGTCATGACGGATGATTTAATTAAAGCCACAGCAAATCTATAAAAGAGGATAAAAACATGGAACTGCTACAAGTCGCTGATACCGTTGCAAGAGAGAAGAATATCGATCGCGAGATCGTTTTGGAGGCTATGGAAGAAGCCATCCAAAAGGCCGGACGCTCTAAATACGGGCATGATCATGATATTCGCGCCACAATCGACCGTAAGAACGGTGATATCGCGCTTCAGCGTTACCGCGAAATCGTTGAAGAAGGTACGGAGATTGAGAACGAGCTGGTGCAGATGACGCCGTCTCAAGCCAAGCGCATTAAGCCTGATGCGCAGCCTGGTGATATCCTCATTGACGACCTCCCTCCTCTGGACTTTGGCCGCATTGCAGCGCAGACCGCCAAGCAGGTTATCATGCAAAAAGTGCGCGAAGCCGAGCGTGCGCGCCAGTACCAAGAATTCAAAGACCGCGTAGGCGAGATTGTTAACGGCGTTGTGAAGCGCGTGGAATACGGTAATGCGACGATCGATATTCAAGGCCGCGCCGAAGCGCTGTTGCGCCGTGATGAGGCTTTGCCGCGTGAGCACCTTAAGAACGGTGACCGCGTACGTGCGATTATCTATGAAGTCCGTGAAGAGATGCGTGGACCACAGATTTTCCTTTCGCGTACACACCCAGAATTTATGGCGAAATTGTTCACACAGGAAGTGCCGGAAATTTATGACGGTGTAATTGAGATCAAGGCAGTGGCCCGCGATCCCGGTAGCCGCGCGAAAATTTCTGTACAATCCCGTGACGGCGGTATCGACCCCGTTGGGGCTTGTGTGGGTATGCGCGGATCACGCGTACAAGCCGTTGTGAACGAGCTTGGCGGTGAGAAAATCGATATTATTCCATGGACGGATGATCTGGCGAGCTTCACTGTGAATGCTTTGCAGCCTGCGGAAGTGGCGAAAGTTGTTCTGGATGAAGAAACGCAGCGTATGGATGTGGTAGTTCCTGATGAACAACTCAGTCTTGCGATTGGCCGCCGCGGACAAAACGTCCGTTTGGCTTCTATGTTGACTGGTTGGGATATTGATATTTTGACGGAGGCGGAGGAATCAGAACGCCGCGCCGAAGAGTTCAAAACACGCTCTACGCTGTTTATTGAAGCTTTGGACGTGGATGATGTTATTGCGCATCTGTTGGTGGCTGAAGGCTTCACGCGCGTTGAAGAAATTGCGGAAACACCTGTTGATGAGCTGGCGCATATCGAAGGTTTTGAAGAAGAAATTGCTCAGGAGCTTCAAAACCGCGCACTCACCTATCTTGATGCCAAACAGAAAGAACTTGCTGAGAAGCAAAGCGAGCTTGGGTTGAAAGAAGATTTAGTGGCCTTTGAAGGGCTAACTCCGGCGCAAATTATAAAGGTCGGTGAGCAAGGGATCAAAACGCTTGACGACCTCGCGGATCTTGCCGGTGATGAATTGGTTGAACTTCTTGGTGAAGGTCAATTGACCGAAAAAGAAGCCAACAACGTCATTATGGCGGCGCGTGCGCATTGGTTCGAAGACGAAGATGCGCAAGCAGCCGAAGATGCCGGTGAAGAGATATCTGGTGAGGCTGAGGATTCAGGTGAAGCACCTGAAGAACCTCAGGCCGCAGCAAACTAAAATGTTGGAGGGAGAAGAACAATTAAGGATTGGAGCACCAATCGCGATCTGAAGGATTTTGTGGGCATGAAAGCTTCATGTGCACCCTTTGGTATGTTCTTCTCACCTTTATCCTCTAAGCTCTCAATTTTAATAAACATTTTGCACCTGCGGGTTCGCGGGTGTATAACCTCATTTACTTTAAAAACAGCGTGGACTCTATGAGCGAAACAAAAAACAAAGATAACGACAGCGAAAAGAAAGACGACAAGCCGAAGAAAACGCTCAGTTTGGGCGGGACTTTGAGCCTGAAAGGTGCGCCTGCTGCGCGCCCTGCGTCTGGTGGTGTTGCCGTTGAAGTTCGCCGTAAGCGTATGCCCTCTTCTACTGCGTCGTCCCAAACCAGCAAGCCTACAGAAAATGCTGGGGAAGAATCGCGTCTTTCCTCACAAGAACGCGAAGCGCGCGCCAAGGCTTTGCAGCGCGCCATGGCCGACGATGGCGCAAAGAAAACCGCTTTACCCAAGCGCCGCACCACGATTGAAGATAAGAAAAAAGAAGAGCAGCAGGTTAAAGATGAAGCTGCGCAGGCCCGTGAAAAAGAATTAGAAGAAATGCGCGCCATTGAAGAGCAAGAGCGCGAAAAAAATAAAAACGTACAGGATTCTGCGCCGCCGCTTACGCCGCGCGGGCCCGATACACATACTGGACGGAAAGACCGTTTTGGCGGTTCTGATGAAAACGAAGAAAGTTATCGCGACAAGCTTAAGAAAGCTGCGCCGAAGGCCCCGCCCAAGACTATGGTGGATCGCCGTGGTGGACGCATTACTGTTACGCAGGCCTTAAACCGCGATTATGACCGTGATCGCAGCCAGTCTTTAGCCGCACAAAAGCGCGCGCGCGAAAAAGCCCGTCTTGCGGCCCAGGGACCAAAAGAACCCGCGCAAAAAGTTTTTCGTGAGGTGCGCGTGCCTGAAACAATTACGGTGTCAGAGCTGGCCAACCGTATGACGGAGCCGACCAAAGACGTGATCAAGGCGTTGATGAAAATGGGCGTAATGGCGACGAGTTCCGAAATTATCGATGCGGATACGGCGGAGCTTATTATTGATGAATTTGGTCACCGTATTAAACGCGTGACGGCTGGCGATGTTGAGATTGGAATTGAAGGCGATGAAGACAAGCCAGAAGATCTTGTGTCACGTCCGCCTGTTGTCACGATTATGGGTCACGTTGACCATGGTAAGACATCTTTGCTGGATGCCTTGCGTGAGACGAATGTTGTGTCCGGCGAGGCTGGTGGTATTACGCAGCATATTGGCGCATATCAAGTCAGCATGCCATCGGGCGAGAAGATTACGTTTTTGGATACGCCCGGTCACGCGGCGTTTACCGAAATGCGTGCACGCGGTGCGAATGTAACAGATATTTGTGTCATCGTTGTATCTGCCGAAGACAGCGTCATGCCGCAAACGATTGAAGCGATTAATCATGCGAAAGCGGCGGGTGTGCCGATCATTATCGCCGTGAACAAGATTGATTTGCCGAATGCTGATCCTATGAAGGTTAAAACAGAGCTTTTACAGCATGAGATTGTGGTTGAAGACCTCTCTGGGGACGTACAGTGCATTGAAGTCTCCGCCAAGGCCAAGACAAACCTTGATAAGTTGGAAGAAGCTATTTTGCTTCAAGCAGAAGTTTTGGAGCTTAAGGCCAATCCTAACCGCCCTGCATCGGGGGTGATTGTTGAATCCAAGCTTGAGAAGGGCCGCGGCGCGGTCGCAACAGTTTTGATTCAAAATGGTACGTTGCGCGTTGGTCATGTTTTCGTTGCGGGCGCTGAATACGGTAAAGTTCGTGCGCTGGTTAACGATCAGGGCAAAAACGTAAAAGAAGCTGTTCCCGGGCAGCCTGTTGAGATTCTGGGTCTGAATGCTGCACCGAATGCCGGTGATCCGTTGAATGTGGTGCCTGATGAAGGTAAGGCGCGTGAAGTCGCCGAATACCGTCAGGATAAAGAAAAAGAAGCGGCGGCGGCGAAAGCGGTTAAAGGCCGTACGACGATGGATGATATCCTTCTTCGCCGTGAAATGGGCGAGAAGACCGCCCTACCCGTTATCATCAAAGGTGACGTACATGGCTCTGTTGAAGCTATCGTCGGTTCTTTGGATAAGATGGTTGAAGAGAATGAAGGCATTGACGTACAGGTCCTTCATACCGGTGTTGGCGGGATTACGGAATCTGACGTGACGCTGGCGAATGCATCTGGCGGGATCATCATCGGCTTTAACGTACGCGCCAATACGCAGGCGCGAGATTTGGCAACGCGCGAGGGCGTCGATATTCGCTATTACAACGTGATTTATGATGTGATTGATGATGCGAAAGCTATTCTGTCCGGTCTTCTGGCACCTGTTGAGCGTGAAGAATATCTGGGTCAGGCGAAGATCAAGGAAGTCTTCAACGTTTCTAAGGTCGGTAAAGTCGCCGGTTGTGAGGTTGTTATTGGTATGGTTAAGCGCGGCGCGCGTGTACGTTTGCTGCGTGATGACGTTGTGATCCATGAAGGTACGTTGAAAACACTGCAGCGCT
>CAYGNI010000011.1:0-29405 GCA_964351195.1 uncultured Micavibrio sp. | reverse complement strand
GGCCTATATCCTTCTTGCGCTCCGGGCTTTGGATCTCTCTGTGATCCAGGCGCATGTTTTTACCCCAGAAGACGCGGGCACTGAAATCGCGCGCTATGACGATAATGTAACTGGCGAAGCCACCGCCATGCGCGCCGATATTATGGATCGCAACGGTGTTATGCTTGCCACCACACTTAAAACCGCATCGCTCTTCGCAAACACAAAGCTGATTTCTGATCCGCAAGCTGCTGCCAAAAAGCTGGTGCAGACATTCCCCGATCTGACCTATGGTGATGTGCTTCAAAAACTGCAAAGTAATAAAAGCTTTGTTTGGATTAAACGCAATATCACGCCGGATGAACAAATGCGCGTCCTTGAAATCGGCGAACCGGGCCTGATGTTTGAAGAAGGCTATCAGCGCTTTTACCCCCAAGGCGACCTCGTTGCGCATATCGTCGGTTACACCAGTGTCGATAACAAAGGACTGGCGGGCATTGAGCGCGGTTTTGGGAATATTCTGGACCGTGAAGAGCCGCTTAAGCTCACAATCGATGTCCGCCTTCAACACGCCCTGCGCCGCGAAGCGCAAACCGCGATGAAAGAATTCAACGGCATTGGCGCGGCCGGTGTGATCATGGATGTGAATACGGGCGAGATTTTAGCCGGCGTGTCGTTGCCGGATTTTGATCCGCATCGTCTAAGCGAAGCTAAGCCTGATGAGATTTTTAGCCGCCTGACCTTAGGTGCTTATGAGCTGGGCTCTGTCTTCAAAATTTTTTCCACCGCCGCCTTTTTCGAAACGCGTGATCTGCCGATGAGCACGACCTTCGATGCGCGTGAGCCCATCAAAAAAGGCCGCTTCACGATCAACGACTACCACGCCCAAAAGCGCATTATGACCCTACCCGAAGTCTTTATGCACTCCTCTAATATCGGAACGGCGATGATGGCCGAAGCCATCGGCACGTACGCTCTGAGAGCTTTCTACAGCGATCTTGGTTTGCTCTCGCCGCTTGATTTCGAAATCCGTGAAGTCGCGCATCCTCTTGTTCCCAGCCCTTGGCGCGAGATCAATACCCTGACCGCATCTTACGGTCACGGCGTAACAACAACGCCAGTCCAGCTTGTATCCGGAGTCTCCTCCATCATCAACGGTGGCTATCTCGTAAAACCTAAGCTGGTTTTGGATGACGAAACGCAAGCCCAGATCGAAGATTTTAGAATCGTTTCGGAAAAAACCTCACACCGTATGCGCCAGCTTTTGCGCCTCGTAGTGACCGAGGGGACAGGCTCTAAGGCCGATGTCGCAGGCTACAATGTCGGTGGAAAAACCGGTACGGCGGAAAAAATCGTCAATGGCCGCTACGATCGTAAAAAACTGATTTCCTCATTCGTCGGCGTTTTTCCAATGGAGGCTCCCCGTTATGTCGTTTTTGTGATGGTCGATGAACCCAAGGGCAATAAGAAAAGTTTCGGTTATGCTACAGCTGGTTGGGTCGCAGCCCCTGCCGTGGCGCGTGTCATCGCATCCATGGCATCTATTTTAGGTATCCCCCCAGAAATCGAAATTTCAAAGACATTCGGGTCCGGCCTGAAGCAATACATATCGGCAAAGGAGGAATCACAATGATTGATCTCAAGTCGATAAAGGGCATCACACAGGACAGCCGTGCAGTCAAGCCGGGGTATCTCTTTGCCGCTCTGCCTGGGACAAAAACGGATGGCCGCGATTTTATCCCCCAGGCCATTCAAAATGGCGCAGTCGCAATTTTGGGACCGCAAGATACGGTGGTTGATGGTGATAACGATAACATCGCTTTGCTGACCGATCCCAATCCGCGTAAAATTTTTGCGCATCTGGTCGCGGATTTCTACGAAGTCCAGCCGCGCCAGATCGCCGCAGTCACAGGAACAAACGGCAAAACATCCGTCGTCAGCTTTGCCGAGCAAATCTGGAAAGCTTGTGGCTATAATGCCTCCAGCCTCGGAACGCTCAAAGGTTCCATGACCACCCCGGGCCCGGTGGAGCTGCACGAACAGCTCAAAGATCTCGCCGATAACGGCGTGTCACATCTCTCAATCGAGGCGTCTTCTCACGGCCTTGCTCAATACCGCCTTGACGGCGTGCGCGTGTCTGCCGCAGGCTTCACCAACCTGTCACGCGATCACCTCGATTATCACAAAACGATGGACGAGTATTTCCGCGCAAAATCCCGCCTCTTCACCGAAATCCTGTCCCCGGATGGCACGGCCGTCATCAATGTGGACGTGGAGGAAGGGCGAGGTTTAGTGGAACTTTGCAAAACCGCAGGCCGCAAAGTTTGGACCTATGGCACCAACGGCGAAGACTTAAAGCTCGTATCTTGCGAAGCGCGTCCATTGGGACAAGACATCACGCTCGCGCTTTTCGGTAAAACCCATACGCTGACCCTGCCGCTGGTTGGCCGCTTTCAAACCATGAATGTTTTATGCGCACTCGGCATGGTTCTCGGCGAAGACGGCATAGAAGCTGAAAAAGCACTCACCGCACTGGAAACATTAACTGGCGTCAGAGGGCGGCTGGAATTCGTTCCCGGCCATCCGGCGCAGGCCGCAATTTATGTCGATTACGCGCATACCCCCGATGCGCTTGAAAACGCGCTCAGCGCGCTGCGTCCACACGCTGAGGGCAAGCTTATCTGCGTCTTCGGTTGCGGCGGAGATCGTGATACAGGCAAGCGCCCCATCATGGGTGAAGTTGCCACGCGCCTCGCCGACACAATGATCGTCACCGACGATAACCCGCGCAGTGAAGATCCCGCCGCCATCCGCGCCGCCATCATCCAAGGCGCGCCCACCTCACAAGAAATCCCCGGTCGCCGCGAAGCCATTCAGGCCGCCGTTTCAAATTTGCAAGAAGGCGACGTGCTGCTCATCGCCGGTAAAGGCCACGAGCAAGGCCAGATATTTGCCGACCACACAGACCCTTTTGACGATGTCACAGAAGTTAAAACCGCTATTCGTAATCTTTAAAACCTAAAGGAGAGAAGTATGAACTTAAACAACCGCATTTTATGGTCCTCATTAAAGGTCCCGGGTGCAACGGTCAGTGTCAGGCCGGCTCCGCGCTCACCCTACACGGCCCTGAAAGTCGCAAGCCTCGTCGATACCGGGCGCAGATCACAAACAGTGATGCTGGAAAACGCCTTCCCCGGCATGATAGAGGAAGACGAACAGCTCCACGAGTTAGGCCTAACACTGGGCCGCAATCACATGGCCATCCCGTCCAGAGTGGCCAATTTGAATTGCGTTTTTATCGGCCGCCGACCGCGCCTGGTTTATAACGCCTATAATGCATTGCAAAGCGAACTAAAATCAGAAAAACTAATGCCCATTGTTCCCGATGTGGTTGCGCCGGGTGATTATATGATTTTCCGCCACCTGCAAAACCGGGCGTGCTTTAAATTTGCTGGGTTGCTGCGCGCGGTGCCAATGAAACGCCTGAACAAGACGCAGGAAAGCAATCAAGGGAAACGTTAATAGAAAGACTTTAAGAGTATGCTCTACAACCTGCTGACACCCCTGGCCGAAGACTACATCATCTTCAACCTGTTTAGCTATCTGACATTCCGCACCGGCGGTGCAATCATGACTGCGCTTGTGATTTGCTTCGTGATCGGACCGCGCGTCATCAAATGGCTCAAAAGCAAGCAGGGCGCAGGGCAGCCATTGCGTGAAATCGGCCCCGATCATGCACATAAGCACGGCACGCCAACGATGGGCGGATTAATGATCCTCATCTCCGCCAGCATCTCAACCCTCCTATGGGCGGATCTCTCCAACGCCTATATCTGGATGGTTCTCAGCGTGTTTCTGGGCTTTGGTGTGATCGGCTTTGTCGATGATTACAAAAAACTGACCAAGCGCTCGCACGAAGGGGTGTCCGGCAAAATCCGCTTGTTCCTCGAAGCCTCCATTGCGCTGGGCGCTTTTGCCATTATCGACCAGGTCAATGATTGGCAATTCACAACCGGCCTCGCTATTCCTTTCGTCAAAGATTTTCTCGTCCCCCTCGGTTTTCTCATGGTCCCCTTCGCCATTTTGGTGATTGTCGGCGCATCCAATGCGGTGAACCTGACCGACGGTCTCGACGGCCTCGCCATCGTACCGGTGATGATTGCTGCAACCTGTTTCGGCCTCATCGCCTATCTCGTCGGAAATGTCAAATTCGCCGATTACCTCCAAATTCACTACGTGCTGGGTTCGGGAGAGCTGGCGATATTCTGCGGCGCCATCATTGGTGGTGGCATGGGATTCCTGTGGTATAACGCGCCGCCCGCCGCGGTGTTTATGGGCGATACCGGCTCGCTGTCTCTGGGCGCATCTCTGGGCGCCATCGCTGTGGCCACAAAACACGAAATTGTACTGGCAATTATCGGTGGTCTCTTCGTCCTCGAAACCCTCTCCGTCATCATTCAGGTCGCTTCTTTCAAGCTCACAGGCAAGCGCATCTTCGCCATGGCCCCCCTGCATCACCATTTTGAGAAAAAGGGCTGGTCTGAGCCAACCATTGTTATACGCTTTTGGATCATCGCTGTGATTCTGGCTTTGATCGGGTTGGCAACTTTGAAACTGAGATAACGGATGATCGATCTCTCACATTTCGCGAAGTCTTTGGACGGTAAGCCTGTTGCGCTTTTCGGGCTGGGTCTGTCTGGTCTTGCGAGTGTTAATGCGCTGCTGGCTACGGGCATCAAAGTCTTTGCCTGGGATGACAACGAAGCTTCCCGAGCAGCTGTACAAAAAACAGACGCCATCTGCCAGCCTTTGGACGTGGAAACCCTCTCCGGCTGCGCGTGCCTGATCCTTGCCCCGGGCGTACCGCTGACACACCCCGAGCCGCATGACGTCGTCAAAGCCGCCCACGAAGCGGGCATAGAAATCATCGGCGATGTGGAGGTCTTGTATCGCTGCGATCATGGTCACAAGACAATCGGCATCACAGGGACAAACGGCAAATCAACCACAACCGCGCTCCTCACCCATGTCCTAAACGCCTGCGGTCACGACGCGGTAATGGGCGGCAATATTGGTGTGCCTGTGCTGCAAATGTCCCCCAATACAAAAGACACAATCTTCGTGCTTGAAATGTCATCTTATCAAATTGACCTTTGCCCGACATTCCACCCCGACATCGGCGTGCTTTTGAATATCACCCCCGACCACATCGACCGTCACGGCAGCTTCAAAAACTACGCCGCCATTAAAAACCGTATGCTCAACGGCGCAGGCATAGCCATCCGCGAGAACGATATAAAGCAGCAGCAAAAGACACTCGACGATGAGAAATTCCCGGTTCTACCCGGCGATCATAACAAGGAAAATATCGCCGCCGTTCTCGAAGTCTGTGCGCGCGTCGACATCACCCGCGAAGCCGCGCTGGACGCGGTAAGAACCTTCCCCGGTCTGCCGCACCGCCAATTCCTGGTCCGTACCATCAATGGCATCGGCTACGTGAATGACAGCAAAGGCACCAACGCCGAAGCCACATCCAAAGCGCTCTCGGCCTATAAAAACATCTTCTGGATCGTCGGTGGTCAAGCCAAAGACGGTGGGCTTAAGGGTTTGGAAATATACAAAGACCGCATCCATCACGCCTTCCTCATTGGCGACGCCGCGCAGGATTTTGCACACTGGATGGACCGCCATCACATCCCATATGACATCTGCGGCACACTGGATGTCGCCATTGCGCAGGCACACGATATGGCTCAAGCCCATAAAGGCCAGCCCGGCGGCGGCGTTGTCCTACTTTCCCCGGCCTGCGCATCGTTTGACCAGTTCAAATCATTCGAACATCGCGGCGATGAATTCGTCAAATATGTGGAAGGGCTGGACGCATGACCTTGTTCGCTCGCACAGATAAATCAATCCTTGGGGAGTGGTGGTGGACGGTCGACCGCACATTACTGGCCGCTTTCATCATCCTGATACTCTTTGGTGTCGTTCTGGTCGCCACCGCCAGCCCGCCAGTGGCTGAGCATCTTGGGCTTGATCAATATCACTTCCTCAAACGTCATCTCGTCATGTTGGTGCCGGCTATCTTCATGCTGCTGGGTATATCCTTATTAACACCGCGCCAAATCTGGCGCCTCTCAAGCCTACTGTTCATCGGCACGATCGGCGCACTCATTATGGTTCTGATGACGGGCATGGAGATCAAAGGCGCACAGCGCTGGATTCATATCTTCGGCTTTTCCCTCCAGCCCAGCGAATTCATGAAACCCGCTTTCGCCGTAGTGGCCGCCTGGCTGATGTCCCAGCAAAAAGAGCGCCAGAATTTCCCCGGCAATACAATCGCCGCAGGGTTGTACTTCGTCACCATCTCGCTGCTCCTTCTCCAGCCTGATTTGGGAATGACCGTCGTTATCACATCCATCTGGGCCGCGCAGATCTTTTTGGCGGGTTTCCCGTTCCGCCTATTAATCCTGCTGGGGTTTGCGGGTGTCGGTGGCTTAATCGCCGCTTATTTCTCACTTGATCATGTTCAAAGCCGCATCGATCGTTTTATCAACCCGGCCAGCGGTGATAATTTCCAAGTCGATAAATCCATTGAAGCCTTCCAAAATGGCGGTCTGTTTGGAACCGGTCCGGGCCAAGGGACGGTAAAGCTTAATCTTCCTGATGCACATGCGGATTTCATCTTTGCCGTCGCGGGCGAAGAGCTGGGCTTTATTTTTATTCTTACAATCATCGTGCTGTTCGGTTTTATTGTCATGCATGGCTTCAGACGTCTTAGTGAGTCTCAAGACATGTTCACCGTTTTGGCCGCCGGCGGAATCCTCACTATGTTCGGCTTGCAGGCCCTTGTGCATATGGGTTCGGCCATGCACCTCCTACCCGCCAAAGGCATGACACTGCCCTTCATCAGCTATGGCGGATCATCGGTTCTCTCCGTGGGGCTTTCCATGGGAATCGTCCTGGCCTTGACAAAACGCATGCGCAAATCCGGTATCTCGCGTGGAGGTTTATCTTTACAAAGTTTCCGGCGTAAGCAAGAATCATAACCATGAGTCATGAAGAAAAAAAGAATCCCCTCATCCTATTAAGTGCAGGCGGAACAGGCGGCCACGTAATGCCCGCCAAAGCGCTGGCGCATGATCTTCTCTCCAGGGGTTACCGCGTGGAAGTCCTCACCGATACCAGAGGACTCAAGTACCAGCCGCATTTTGAAGGAATCACAATGCACGAGCTTAAAGCCGGGACGTTGGGCAAAGGTATCATAGGAAAATTGCGCGGCGTGGCGACGATGGGTCTCGGCGTTTTCAAGGCCGGGCGTCTGATTAAAAAACTCAAACCCGCAGTTGTTATCGGTTTTGGCGGATACCCTAGTGTGCCGGGCGTATACGCCGCACAGCAACGCAAAATCCCGACAATCCTGCACGAACAAAACGCTATTCTCGGTCGTGCCAATGATTATCTCGCCGCCAAGGCCGAGCGCATTGCCCTCTCCTGGCCGGATTCTCAAGGGCTAAACGAAGAAGAATGGACGCGCGCTGTTATTACGGGTAATCCTGTACGCCCAGAAATTGCGGATCTTTATACTCGCCCATATCCAAAGCTGGAGCAGGACGGTACGCTGCGCATTCTCGTTATGGGCGGCTCGCTGGGCGCAACCGTCTTCAGCAAAATCCTCCCTGAAGCACTCTCTCGCTTGTCGTCATCTTACCGCAAACGCCTGCATATCGTTCAGCAATGCCGCGAAGAAGACATTGAAGCCGTTCGCGAAAGATACAAAGCCGTCGAAATCAAAGCCGAGCTTTCAACTTTTATCGATGATGTCGCACATCAATTGGAGAGTTGCCATCTCTTCATAGGGCGAAGCGGCGCCAGCACAGTCACCGAAATGACTGTTTCAGGTCGTCCTGCGATTTATGTACCGCTGGGTATCCACAGGGATAATCAGCAGAAAATGAACGCCGATACGGTCTCCGATGTCGGCGGCGCATGGACAATGACCGAGGACGGATTTACACCTGAGGCCTTGCTTGCACGCATAGAAACCTTTATGCAGGACCCATCGATCTTGTTTCGTGCGGCGGAAAAGGCCCGTTCTTGTGGCCGGCCCGATGCAGCACGTAAACTGGGGAACCTTGTCACGGCGCTGGCCAGTGGCTGGGGCGAATAAGAACGTAAACAAGCAATAAGGCGAAGCAAACATGCGTGGTATGCCAAAAGATATAGGCCCGCTTCATTTCATCGGCATCGGTGGAATCGGCATGAGCGGCATTGCGGAAATCCTTAACACGCTGGGCTACACCGTCCAGGGCTCGGATCAGGCGGAAAACGCCAATGTTAAGCGCCTGCGTGAAAAGGGCATGAACATCCATATTGGACATGAACCCCAAAATATCACGGACGGGATCGCCGCCGTTGTGATTTCATCCGCCATCAAACAAAACAACTCCGAGCTTCAGGCCGCGCGCGATAAAGGCATTCCCGTCATCCGCCGCGCCGAAATGCTGGCCGAGCTGATGCGCATGAAATGGGCTGTAGCCATTGGCGGTACACACGGCAAAACCACAACAACCTCGATGGTCGGCCAAATGCTGGAAACTGCGGATTTCGATCCCACCGTGATCAATGGCGGCATCGTCAATGCGTACGGCACAAATGTGCGCCTCGGCCAAAGCGACATCATGGTCGTAGAAGCCGATGAAAGCGACGGAACCTTCACCCGTCTCCCGGCCTCCGTCGCCGTCGTCACCAATATGGACGCCGAACACATGGACCATTACGGCAGCTTCGATGCGGTCAAGGATGCGTACCGCCAGTTCATTCACAACCTCCCTTTCTACGGATACGCCGTGCTCTGCATTGACCACCCGGAGGTGCAGGCTCTTGTCCCGTCCGTCAAAGACCGCAAAATCATCACTTACGGCTTTAACCCGCAGGCCGATGTGCAGGTCTCCAATGTCAAAAGCGATGGGAACGGAAGCACGTTCGATGTGACATTCTCACCCAAGGTCAATAACGGCGAGGAGCTTGTTCTGCGTGATGTGCACCTGCCAATGCTGGGCCGCCATAACGTACAAAACTCCCTTGTCGCACTGGCTATCGCGCATGAAATGGGTGTACCCGCGCCGATCCTCAAAAAAGGCCTTGCCGGTTTCACAGGTGTAAAACGCCGCTTCACCAAAACAGGAGAAAGCCACGGCATCACCATCATTGACGATTACGCCCACCACCCAATTGAAATTGAAACAGTTCTCAAAACAGCCCGCACCGCCGTCAAGGAAAACGGTGCCAAAGTCATCGCCGTGATGCAACCGCACCGCTATACCCGTCTTGATGATTTATTCGAAGATTTCTGCAAATGCTTCAACGAAGCCGACACGGTTATCATCGCCGATGTCTACGAGGCCGGTGAAGACCCGATTGAAAACCGTAATAAAAAAACTTTGGTTGATGGCATTAAGAGCCATGGCCACCGCGATGTTCATGCTTTGCCTTCCCGCGCAGAGCTTGCCCATGTCGTCGCAAAATATGCCCGCAATGGCGATTACGTCATATGCATGGGCGCGGGCGACATCACAAGCTGGGCCTACGACCTCCCCGGTCAGCTCGATGAAGAGCTCTCCAAAGCAAAAGGCACGGCGGCGTGATTGGTAATATGAATGAAGAAAACAAAGACGGTAATACAGCGCAGGATCAATTGGACATGGAGCAGGCCGCTTCTTTGATGCGTGCCGGACAAGTCCAAGAAGGAATTACTATATTAGAAGGGTTGCTGACACTTGCATCTCCCACCGTAGCGGAAGCAGAAATACGCTCAAAACTGGGTGTTGCCTATGCGATGAGTGGGCGTTTTGAAGACGCTGTCGAGATGCTGGCGCTGGCCATAAAAGCAAACCCAAATTTTGTACAAGCCTATCACAATTTATGCCTGACATACACGCAAGCAGGCGCTTTAGATAAAGCGATTGAGTGCGCTAATCTGGGATTGGAGAAAAACCCGAACGCGATTGAGTTATGTATGGTGCTGTCTAATGCGTACAGGCTCTCTGGCAACGCCGACAAAGCAATTGAGCTTATGGCCAAAGCTGTGAGCCTAAAGCCCGATAACGCCATGATTGTAAATCATTACGGATCTATGCTTTTTGAGTCGGGCCATAAACAACAAGCCCATGACTGTTTTGCAAAGGCTATAGAACTCATGCCGGGCCTGGTATCGGCGCACCGCATGCTGTCTCTAGTGCATAAATATCAAGAAAACGATCCTTACTTTGAAAAATTGCTGACCTTGGCTGACCGCGATGATTTATCCCTTAATCAAGAGGCATTTATCCACTTTGCCCTCGGCAGAGCTTATGAAGATATAGAAGACTATGAAGCGTCGTTCGAGCATTACAAAACAGGCAACGCCAAAAAACGCCAAAGCTATGAGTATTCAATCGATCAAGACCGTATGTTTGTGAATCAAGTCAAAGCAACATTCCCCGATGAAAGTGCATGGAAAGACAATGCTGTTACAGACGTAGATGCGAATGTCACGCCGATTTTTATTGTGGGTATGCCAAGATCAGGAACGTCGCTGGTTGAACAAATATTAGCCAGCCACTCAAAAGTGCATGGTGCAGGAGAGCTGCGCGACCTTGATGTAATTCAATTTCAAACCTTTGAGCTCTCACATGCGGAATACAAGAAGAACTGGAAGCAGCTAGGTGACGATGATTACAAAAAAATGGCGAAATTGTATCTGGAAAAGCTCTCGCACATCGCCGGTGATGAATCCTTTGTGACAGATAAAATGCCATTGAATTTCATGCATTTAGGCGCTATTGCTCAGCTTTTCCCAAAAGCCAAAATCATTCACTGCAAAAGAGATCCGCGGGCAATCTGTTTCTCGGTGTACAAAACCCTTTTTGGCACGCATATGCCGTTTTCAAATAACCAAAAGGAGCTCGCCGCGTTTTACGCCCTGTATGAAGAATTAATGGCGCATTGGGACCGTGTGATGCCCGGCCGGATTTATCATTTGCAATATGAAGAATTAATTTCCAATCCGGAAGAAAACGTCGCAAAGCTACTAGATTACTGCGGGATTAAATGGCAGGACGAGTGCATGAACTTTCATAAAACAAAGCGTCCCGTTGTGACGGCGAGTGCCTTACAAGTTCGTAAACCGATTTATAAGAGCGCGGTAAAGTATTGGAAAAATTTCGAGCCTTACATGAGTAAGGCCATTATAGATTTAAAGAATCATGAAAAATATTCGCGGAAAAGTGATTGATAACGCGCCCTTGGGCGAACAAAGCTGGTTCCGCTGTGGAGGTTCGGCTGACCTTCTCTTCAAGCCTGCGGATGAAGATGACCTCGCCGCATTCCTTGCGGGCTGGGATCATAAAAAACCGCTGACCATCATCGGCGGCCTCGCCAATACCATTATCCGCGATGGCGGGGTCCGCGGCTGCGTCGTGCAGCTTGGCAAAGACCTCGCGGGCATCGAAACCATGGGGGACAATTACATCCGCGCCGGGTGCGGTGCACTCAATGGCAGTGTCGCCGCCACAGCCGTAAAAGCCGGTATTGGCGGGCTGGAATTTCTCTCCGGCATTCCCGGCACACTCGGCGGCGCGCTGCGCATGAATGCCGGCGCTTATGGCTCTGAAATCAAAGACGTCTTTGTCGGTGCCACGGCAATCACACCTAAGGGTGAAACAGTGAAAATAACCCCCGAAGACATGGCGTTTTCATACCGCCATTGCGGCGCGCATGACGGATTGGTCTTCACATCCGCAATCCTCAAAGGCGTGAAAGAAGATTACGAAACCGTCAAAACCCGCATGAATGATATTAAGGCGCGGCGCAATGAAACCCAGCCTATCAAGGAAAAAACCGGCGGTTCAACCTTCGCCAACCCTAGTGCTGAGGAACTAAGTTTAGCCGGCCTGCCCGAAGGCACCCGTGCTTGGCAAATCGTTGAAAAAGTCGGGGGCAGGGGCCTCATCATCGGCGGCGCACAAATGAGCGAAAAACACTGCAACTTCATGATTAATCTGGGAGACGCTACAGCCTCCGACCTCGAAACCCTGGGCGATGAAATCCGCGCCCGCGCGCTTCATGACCTTGGTCTTGAGCTTCATTGGGAAATCAAACGCATCGGTGAGAAATTATAATGAGCATACAAAAGCAAAGAGCGTTTCGACAGAATTAGGAACGAGGAGCGCAGCGTAGCAAGCCTACGTAAGCGATCGAGTGACGCAATTCTGGTGGAACGATCGAGGCTTTACATCTTCGGAATGCGTTCGTACATATCCGGCAAGTCATTCTCTATGAGGACAACATCCCCGGCCTGCTTATTTTGAATATACCAGCTCTGCGCCTCGGCAAAGCTGGGGAATTCCTTAAGGTTTTTCCCAACGCCGCTATCGTTAAACCCTTTGATAAAGGTCGGAATACGCTCCCCGTTTACAACAATCACGATATCGCAGGTTTCCGCTGCCGCCGCGCCCATCTTTTCATGAATCTCATCATGCGTCGCGCCCAGCTCAACCATGCCCGGCGTAATCAGGATCTTACGCCCCTTCTTACCCAAAACCCCTAAAATCCCCAACGCTGATTGAAAGCCAATAGGGTTGGAATTATACGCATCATCAATCAGCGTCGTGCCATCCGCCTGCTTATTAACCTCAAGCCTGTGGCGAATTTGCGGCATACTGCGCAGCGCGTCTTGAACATCCTGCGGATCAATCCCTAGCTCAAGCGCCACGGCAAACGCCAGCGCGATGTTATACCCGTGATGCACACCGTAAATAGGAACCGCCAGCGAATGACTCTCGCCCTTATACGTCACTTCAACTTCAAGCCCGTCTTTCTTCTGCGCGATAATATCAATCTGCATATCTTCGGGCGTAATATACGTGCCTTCCTGATTTTTCTTCGCCGCCACATCCGGAGAATCTCCACATACGATAAAGCTCTCAGGGTTCTGTACCTTCATTTTTTGGACATGATTAAACCGCAATGTACGCTCATGAATGACGGTTTTCCCGCCTTTTCGCATCACCGCTTCGGCCAGCTCAAACTTCGCCTTGGCAACGGTATCCAACGATTTAAACCGCTCATAATGGGCATGGCCAATAGTACTGATAATCCCCATATCTGGCGGCGTAAGCTTGCACAGGCGTTCAATTGATCCGGGCCCGTATGCACCCATCTCAACAACCAGATATTCATGCCGCGGCTCCAGCTCTTCGCGGATAACCCGTGTGATGCCCATCGGCGTGTTCACACTGCCCGGCGTAATCAATGTCGGTGCCTGCGTCTTTAAAATATGCCCAAGGATATGTTTGATCGATGTTTTGCCGTATGACCCCGTAATCCCGATCACTTTGGGCTGCATATCCAAAACGATGTTATGGGCTTCTTTCCAATACTTGGCCTGAATGGCGTCTTCGAAGGGCTGTAAAACCATATTGACGAGGAATAACAAAAACGGCAAAAGCTGAACCACGCCGATCCATGCCCAGAAATGTCCGGCATACATGATATGCCCGAGATAAATAAGCGGTAAGGCGCAAAGAATAGCCAGAATATAGGCGGGGAAGAAAATGCGTTTGGCGCGCGCGGTCGCCACAAGCCGCTTTTTCGAATTTTTGCGCGGATCTTTCTCCAGATGCGTCCCGACAATAAAGCAGCCAAAAACAAGAAAATTGACGGCAAAAACCGGGACAATATCGCTATACCCTTGCGCATGAATAGCCATCACAATGCCGCTAAGCACAAGTAAGATCAAAGAAAGCCGTTTATCAAACGCACGATTTATGACCATCCATTTAAACAGCCGCGCATTGTTATATTCCTCCTGCTGTAAAACATGCATATATGTCATCAACCGCTTGCCGGAAAACCCGACAAAGGCAACAAAAATCAGCGTTAAGGTAACAATCTCAATAATATCCATAAAAGAAGTCTTTATGTTGAATGGGCATAAGTTTCAATAAATGTTTTAAGAGCGCGCACAACCTGATGCCGCCCGTTGCTTAAAACACTGTAATGATCTTGACCTTTAAGCACAATCAAATCCGACTTAGGGATGAACCGCGCGAGCCTTTCGCCAATCTCCGGCGGGGTCTGCGTATCATCTTCCCCGTAGACAAGCTGAACGGGGCAGGGAACCGCCTTGGCAATATCGCTTAAATCCTCATTCACAACCCGCACGAAAATTTTGCGCACCGCCCCGCTGGCGGTGTTGTAATCCGCACTGCCGAATTTTTTCCTGAGCCAGCTTTCCGGCAGGCCCAAGGGAATAAGTTTCTTGAGGGATTTATACAGCGCAATGCGGGCTTTGAAATACAGCTTTTTCACAAACGGGCGTTTGCGGGGCAATCCGGCCGCAGCGATTAAAAACAACCCGGCAATCAAATCGGGATGCCGCGCTGCAAGTTGTAATCCCACCCTGCACCCGAAACTATGCCCGACCCAAATGATTTTCTCCTGCGTTTGCGCGCGAATAAGATCGGCAATATGATCCGCATAGTCTGCCGTGCCCCAATCCTCCGGCGGAGTATCGGATTGCCCAAATCCTTGGAAATCAATAAGCTTGTGTTGGCCCATCGACTTTAATGGCTCACACAAATCAAGAAAAGCGCCATGGCTTTGCCCCCAGCCATGCCCCCAAAAGACGGGCGTGTCCCCTTCGCCCATCGTTAAATATTTTGTCCCTTGAAAATTATCCATGCTAAGAGCCATAATAAGTAAGTGTAAATTCGCCTCGTGCCTTCCCCGCGAAAGCGGGGATCTATTAATTATCAAATTAAACCTATAAGATCCCTGCTTTCGCAGGGAAAGCATAAAGTAAAATAATGTCCCAAAAACTAACACAAGAAAAAATAAAAGTTGGAGTGTTTTTCGGTGGTCGCTCTCCCGAACATGATGTGAGCGTCGTCACCGGTCTGCAGGTCATGTCCGCCATTGATGAAACCCGCTATGACACTTTTCCTGTGTATATCGCGCCGGACGGTGAATGGCGTGTATCAAATCCAAAAGACGGCGATGTGCTGCGCGATCGCGCCAATTATCTCCTGAACGCTGAAAACCTGAAAAAAACGCAACCCGTAACGCTGGATATGCATGCCGTGCGCGGCGGACGCTTGATACCAAAAGACAGCAGCCTTTTTTCAAAGCCAAAGCCGATTGATTTCGACATCGCCATGCCCTGTTTCCACGGTCTATACGGTGAAGACGGAAATATCCAGGGCCTCTTTGAACTTGCTAACATCCCCTATACCGGTATGCGCACCATGGCCTCATCGGTTCTGATGGATAAGGCCGCGACAAAAAGAATCCTAGAATCCTCCGGCATTCCTGTATTGCCCTACGCCGTTTTAAAACGCCCGGATCAAGGGTACATGATCCCCGAAGCCGACATCGAAAAACAGCGCGGCGATCTGAAATTTCCCTGCATCATAAAGCCCGTGCATCTCGGCAGCTCCATCGGTGTGGCCAAAGTGAATTCTGCCAAAGAGGTTAAAGCCACGCTGCCTGCGATTTTCGAATATGATGACGCTGCGATTTTGGAACCCTTCGTGGAAAATCTGGTTGAATATAACGTTGCCGTTTCTAAAGCCTTCGGAGAGGTCAAAACCTCCGCGATTGAGCGTCCCAAGACAACCGACGAGCTCCTCGACTTTAAACAAAAATACCTCTCCGGCGCAGACAGCAAAACCGGCAATAAAATGGGCGGGGGCACAAAACAAATGGGCGCCATCAGCGAGGGGATGCTCTCCCTCACGCGTGAGCTCAACCCGCAAATCGATGCGAAGCTCGCCGCCGATATTCACTCTTACGCAAAAACAATGTTCGCCGCGCTGGATGGCACTGGCGCGCCGCGCATCGATTTTATCGGTAACGCCAAATCCGGGGAAATCTGGCTGAACGAGGTCAACCCCATTCCCGGCTCCTTCGGCTATTTCTTGTGGGAAGCCGCCAAAGACCCGCTGCTCTTCACCGATTTCCTCAATGGCTTGCTTGAAGAAGCTCTCACCGAAAACCGCAAACGCGTCTTGCCCAAAGACCCCGTTCCGGCTGATGCCAGATTGTTGAAGAGGTAGGATAGCTATGGCCCGAGGCGTTCGTAAAAGCACATATAAAAACCGCAATACCAATAAGCATAGAAAAGGCTTTAAGGCCGTCATATTTCCATGGCTTCGCCGCTTTGGAATGGGCGCGGCTATCGTGATCGTTTTGGGCTGGCTCAGCGCGTGGTTCTTCTTAAGCAACGCCGATACCCGCGTATCGGATTGGGCGCAGAACAAAGCCATAGAGATCACGGCCGCTATGGGTTTTACCATCAACGATATTTACGTTGAAGGCCGCCAATACGCAGATGCCGATATCCTCAAAGCCATCATCAATGTCCAAAAGGGCGATCCGCTATTTTCCTTTAATCCCAAAGACGCGCAATATTTGATCGAGCAAATCGGCTGGGTCAAAGCCGCGCATGTTGAGCGTCGCTGGCCCGGGACTATATATATTGCCATACGGGAAAAAACACCCATCGCCCTGTGGCAAAAGGACAAACGTTTACGCTTGCTTGATGAGGACGGGGAGATCATCACCACCAAAACCCTCACACCCTTCAAAGAGATGATCATTGTGATAGGGCAGGACGTTCCGCAAACCGCGCCGGATCTGATAGCAAACCTAAAGGCCGAAGCAGCGGTTTTTAACCGCGTTGAATCGGCGACCCGTGTTTCTAACCGTCGCTGGGATTTAACCTTGAAGAACAACATAAAGATCAAACTCCCCGAAGACGATGTCGGCCTTGCCTTGCGGCAACTGGCCCGCGCGCAAGAAGATAATAATATGCTGGAAAAAGATTTGATGTCACTTGATGTTCGCGATCCCTCCCGTATGATTGTCCGCACACGCCCCGGTGCGCTAGAAGAATACAGGGCGCGTGAGCATAAAGCAGGCTTTCAGCCCGCCGCAAATCATACAGGGAATAACATCTAAACAAGAGTCACCATGAAACATAAAAACACGCATCGCTATGGCAAAGGCGCATTACTCGCTGCGTTGGATGTCGGCTCGTCCAAAATCGCCTGCTTTATCGCGCGTGTCCTTGACGATGAAGGCAGCTTCGAAGTTCTGGGCGTCGGCCATCACGCCTCTGCGGGCGTAAAAAACGGCGCGATTACAAATCTCGATAAGGCTGAAATCGCCATCCGGCAAACCGTTCACGCCGCCGAAAATATGGCCGCCGATATCATGAAGGGCTACCCCTTGCGCGAGGTGATCGTCAATTTGCCGGGCACGCACGCCGCCAGCCACGGCCACACCGCCGAGGTCCAAATCTCCGGCCACGAAGTCACGGATAACGATGTACGCCGCGTTCTGAACAAGGCGCAGGAACAAGTCCTGAGTGAAGATTACGAGCTCATCCACACCATCCCCGCGGGCTTTCGCATCGACGGCAATGACGGCATCACCGAGCCGCGCGGCATGGTCGGTCAAAATATGAGCGCTGACATCCATATGGTCACCGGCGATATCGGCGCGCTGCAAAACATGGCGACCTGTATCGAGCGATCCCATCTCGACATCACCGCCTTTTGTCATTCCGCCTATGCGGCCGGTCTGGCTTCACTGGTGGAAGACGAAATGGATCTCGGCTGCACGGTCATCGATATGGGCGGGGGCATAACCTCCGTTGCGGTCTTTCATGCCGGTCATATGATCTTTAGCGACGCCATCGCCATCGGCGGCTCGCATGTCACAAACGATATTGCCAAGGGATTAACAACATCCCTGCATGACGCCGAGCGCCTCAAGGCACTTTATGGCAGCGCCATAGCATCCCACAATGATGAGAATGAGCTTATTGATATTCCGCGCTTGGGCGAACTTGACAGCCACGAACCTAATCATGTGCCGCGCTCTCTTATTGTCGGCATCATCCAGCCGCGCATTGAGGAGGTCTTTGAGCTCGTGCGCGCGCGCCTGAATGATAGCGGCCTCGGCACAGCTTTGGGCCGCCGCGTCGTTTTGACAGGCGGGGCCTCGCAACTTTCGGGTATTCGCGAGCTGGGCGAGCATGTTCTGGATAAGCAAGTCCGCCTCGGCAAGCCCATCCGCCTCTCCGGCCTTCCCGACGCCGTGTCGGGGCCGGGCTTTGCAACCGTCGCCGGCTTGCTGACCTATATCTCGGATCGCAGCGATGAAATGCCCGCCCAGATCTTGTCACAGGTCGAGCCGGGCTCCTTGTGGGAACGCACCAAATTATGGCTGCGCGAAAATTGGTAGGGGGGGAGGAAAGTTATAGAAAACTTATCCACAATATTGTGTGCGTAACCTTGTGCACAGCCACTGTATAGAGTGTTTATAACGAAAAACTGAATCAAAAGAGTCGTTTAGCTTTGCTTTTTGCAGATTCGTCTTAAGGGCCGCGAAGCGAAAATTTATAATTCGTCCACATAACGCTGTGAATCCTTGTAAAAATTATCTTTGCGTATCAAAAAAACTGCCCTAAGCTTTTCATCACCTACCACAAAGCTCTTCATGAGTTTTAGTAAACCTAGTCCTTTGGGGGTCAAAAATGTTAGATATTAAAATGCAACCGACTGAAGTCCAAAAACTCTCGCCCAAAATCACCGTCATTGGCGTTGGCGGAGCAGGGGGCAATGCCGTTAACAACATGATGGCATCTGATTTGGAAGGTTGCGAATTCCTCGTTTGTAATACAGATTCACAAGCTCTGCAGGGGTCGCTGGCTGATGAAAAGCGCCGCGTCCAGCTGGGTATGAATGTAACGGGCGGGCTTGGCGCCGGGTCAAAACCCGAAGTCGGCAAAGCGGCCGCTGAAGAATCGCTGGATGATGTCCTAAGCTATCTCGAAGGCGCAAATATGGTTTTCGTCACCGCCGGTATGGGCGGTGGAACAGGAACAGGCGCCGCGCCCGTGATTGCAAAAGCATGCCGCGAGCGCGGAATTTTGACCGTTGGTGTTGTTACAAAACCATTCCATTTCGAAGGCTCTCACCGCATGAAATCTGCGGAAGCTGGGATCGAAGAAATGCAAAACTACGTCGACACGCTGATCGTGATTCCAAACCAGAATCTCTTCCGCGTTGCCAATGAAAAAACGACCTTTGCCGATGCATTCCAAATGGCGGATTCTGTTCTTCAGGCGGGCGTGCGCGGCGTGACCGATCTTATGGTACGCCCGGGTCTCGTAAACCTCGACTTTGCAGATATCCGCACAGCGATGCTCGAAATGGGCAAAGCGATGATGGGAACTGGCGAAGCCGAAGGCGATAAGCGCGCCATCGAAGCTGCCGAATCTGCCATCAACAACCCGCTGCTTGATGACGTATCAATGAAAGGCGCGCATGGCGTGATTATCAACGTGACCGGTGGTTACGACATGACACTTTTCGAAGCCGACGAAGCGTGTAACCGCATCCGCGATGAAGTTGACGCCGACGCCAATATTATCTTTGGTGCAACTTTCGATCAGGCCCTCGAAGGAAAAATGCGCGTGTCTATCGTCGCAACGGGCATTGAAAAAGAAGCCGCGGCTAAAAAACGTCCCGGCTCTGGTTCAATCACAACGGGCGGCATCAGCAAGACCACGCTGGAGCGCGCAAAACCAAATACTGAATCTCAACACGATGCACCTGCAGCCACTCAACCGCTTGGATTTATGCCCGCGCAAAATATCCCTGGCCAACACGTGCATGCAAAGCCAACACCTGTTGCCACAACAAGTGGCACGCCCATCACCGCGCCTGCGCAGACCGCGCCTCAAGTCTCAACCCCTTCTTCTCAGGACCCTGAACAGGATATGTTTGAACAAACGGAGTTTACAAATTCAACCTATCAATCCGAACAAGGCATACCGCAAAACACGGCTCTGCGCGGTACAAGATATAAAAACGCCTTTATTCCGCCAGCGCCAGCAGTCGGTGGTCCGGGCTCACACATCACAAGCTTCCATGGCGAGCATATTCCGCAAGCCGCACCGCAGCCTCCTCAGCCTGATTCTGCGCCGTCTCAACAAACAGGTACATCCTCTGGGCTGCGTTTAAACCCACCAAAACTGCCTAATCCGGCGGATAAAAAGCGCTCGCCATCATTGTTTGAGCGTATCTCCGGAACCGTTCAAGAACATCTGGAAGGTTTAAGCGGCAAAGGTGAAAGCGAACACAATCGCCAGCGCCAGGCCCCCTCTCCGCAATTCGTGCCAAGCAGCCCTGGAAGCGTGCAGTCACGTCCCGCTCCACCGCTGTCACAAGGCAGTCTGAATATCGACGCCCCATCTAAGCCAAAATCACAAGGCGATGATGATCTTGATATTCCAGCCTTCTTACGCCGCCAGGCGAATTAGGCCTAATAACCTTAGATAAAAAAGTTTTCTCCTTAAATTAGAAAGCCTCTGTTCGCAGGGGCTTTTTAATAGCATCTTTGTTACAAAAGGTAACAAACTGTTATTGGAACATTCGCCTCTGATTCCCTATTTTTGTAGGGTATACAAGTAAAACGCGCGGATTCTATAACAATGCAAAAAACACTGAAATCAGACATCTCCATTACTGGCGTAGGCCTCCACAGCGGTAAAGACATCAACCTTGTCATTAAACCGGCTGAAGCTGGCGCGGGCATTACATTCATACGCACGGATGTCACAGACAAAAACAATGTCATCCCCGCGCTCTGGAGCTCCGTTGTCAACACTCAGCTCTGCACGGTGATTGGCAACAATGACGGCATCACCGTCGGCACAATCGAGCACCTGATGTCCGCCCTGCGCGGCTGCGGCGTAGATAACGCCGTCATCGAACTTGATGGCGCCGAAGTCCCCGTCATGGACGGAAGCGCCATGCCATTCGTAGAGAAAATCGACGCTATCGGTACAGTTGATCAAAATACCCCGCGTAAAGTGATCAAAGTCCTCAAAGAAGTAACCCTCGAAAAAGACGGCAAGCGCGTAACGCTAACACCATTCGACGGCTCTGTTTTCGGCGGCGAAATTGAATTTGACCACCCCAGCATCGGCAATCAGAAATTCGAAACCCAGCTTTTGAACGGTAATTTCCACCACGAAATCGCACAGGCTAGAACATTCGGCTTCCTGCACGAAGTCGAATGGATGCGCTCACAAGGGCTCGCTCAGGGTGGCTCTTTGGAAAACGCCATCGTTCTCGACAAAGAAAACGGCACTGTGATGAACGAAGAAGGCTTGCGCTTTGAGGATGAATTCATCCGTCACAAATTGCTGGATGCCATCGGTGATCTCTACCTAGCAGGCGGTCAGATCATCGGCGCCTATGACAGCGTCAAAGCCGGTCACGCCATTAACAACGAAATCCTGCATCTTTTGTTTTCGGATGATGCGAATTATAAAATCGTTGAAATGGACGCACAGAACAATGCGCTTACAACTGGGGAAAATACAGTTTTAGCGTAAAACCCCCTTTATCAAACTTTTTTTACCTAAAAAACGCTGAATCACTTTGATTCTCGGCTCCACCGCGATATTTTAAATGATATTGATTGAAGGAGTCCTTTTACATGCGTCTTTTGCACTTTATTGCTGTTCTTCTCATGGGGGCCATCACGCTGTCCGCATGTTCGTCTTCGGACAAAAACCGCCCGCATATCGAAGAAGATGTAGACCTTCTATATAACCAAGCCGCAGCCGCCTTGGACCGCAAGGAATATGGTGAGGCTACAAGGCTCTTCGAAGAAGTTGAACGCCAGCACCCCTATTCCAAATGGGCGACTCAGGCACAATTAATGGCCGCCTATTCCTATTATGAATCACAGCGCTACGACGATGCCGTCCTCGCACTGGATCGCTTCATCGAACTCCACCCCGGTAACCAAGACATAGATTACGCGCACTATCTCAAAGCCTTATGCTATTATGAGCAAATCTCCGATGTCCGTCGTGATCAGCTGTTCACGGCCGAAGCGTTAAAATCACTTGAAACGCTGATCCGCCGCTTCCCCGAGAGCAAATACGCCCGCGATGCGATGCTCAAACGCGACCTGACTCTCGACCACCTTGCGGGCAAGGAAATGGAAATCGGACGCTATTACCTCAACAGAGGCCATGTGAACGCGGCAATCAACCGTTTCAAAGAAGTCATAGAAAAATACCAGACAACAACGCACACGGCCGAAGCACTCCACCGCCTTGTCGAAGCCTATCTTACTCTTGGCCTGACCGAAGAAGCCACGCAAGTCGCCGCTGTGCTGGGCTATAACTACCCGGGCAGCAAATGGTACGAACGCAGTTTCTCGCTTTTGGATGAACAATCCCGCAAGAGAATAATGGATGAACGCGGCTTTGTTGACCGCACAATCGACACCATCTTTAAACCGGATTAAGAAAGAGCGCCGTCGATGCTCACCACTTTGCGTATACAAAATGTCGTCTTAATCGAAGCGCTCACGATAGAGTTTCGCGCGGGGCTTTGCGCATTGACGGGTGAAACGGGCGCGGGGAAATCCATCTTGTTGGATTCTCTTGGTCTTGCGACGGGCGCACGCGCAGATAGCGGACTTGTGCGCAAAGGTGCAGATCAGGCACAAGTTACGGCCGTATTTGATATCACGCCAAACCACCCGGCGCTAAACATGCTTAAAGACTCAAACCTGGAGGCTGAAGAAACCTTGATCCTGCGCCGTACACTTACTGCCGATGGCCGCTCCAAAGCTTTCATCAATGACCAGCCCGTGAGTGCGGGGCTTTTACGCGAAATCGGCGAAAGCCTTCTGGAGGTTCACGGCCAATTCGATACGCACGGCATTATGGACCCGAAAACCCACCGTCAGATGCTTGATGACTACGCCGGCATAGGCGATGAGATCGTCATGCTTTGGGATCATTGGAAAGCCGCAGAAAACAAGCTTGAACAGCTCCGTGATGCCGCGAGTGCTAGCCAAGAACAAGAAGCCTATTTGCGCACCTCGCTCGAAGATTTAGACGCGCTGGAGCCAAAGCCGGACGAAGAAGAAATGCTCTCCTCCCTGCGCGAAAGCCTCATGCACCGCGAACAGGTCTTAGAGGCGCTGAACACCGCCTACCATGCGTTAAGCGGCGAGCACGATCCGGTGCGCACCGCATGGTCGACACTGGACCGTATCGCCGGCAAGCTCGGCGAAAGGGGCGCGCCTGCCATTGATGCGCTGGGCCGTGCCAGCGCTGAAATTCAAGAAGCAGTCTCCCAAATTCAATCAGTTTCCGCAGATCTCGAGGATAGCGAACACGATCTGGAATCCATCGATAATCGCTTGCATGATCTGCGCACCCAAGCCCGTAAACACGCCTGCAGTGTTGACGATCTGGCGAGCAAACGCGAGGAATTAGCTGCGCAACTAAACGCCATTGAACACGCCGATGAAGCTCTGGAAGCCGCCGCAAAGATCGCCGAAACTCAAAAAGCGGCTTACCTTGATAAAGCGCAGGAAATTTCGGACAAACGCAAGCATGCCGCCGCAAAACTTGATAAGCTTGTTCAAGCCGAATTGATCCCCCTGAAACTTGAAAAAGCACGCTTCTTTACAGGACTTAATCCGAAAACTGAGTCCACTTACTCAAAATACGGCATCGATGATGTGCAATTTTTGGTTTCAACAAATCCCGGCGCCGATCCCGGCCCTTTAAACAAAATCGCTTCAGGGGGCGAAATGTCGCGCTTTATGCTCGCCCTCAAAGTCGTTTTGGCGCAAACGGGCAGCGCCGGAAGCCTGGTATTCGATGAGGTCGACGCCGGTATCGGCGGCTCGACCGCCAACGCCGTGGGCGAACGCCTCGCCGGATTATCCAGATCAAAGCAAGTCCTCGTCGTGACACACTCCCCGCAAGTCGCCGCCCGCGCTGCCAATCACTACATTGTACAAAAATCGGGCGACGCTACGCTCACAACATCCGTTATCCCGCTGCAAGATTCCGCCGCCCGGCGCGAAGAAATCGCCCGCATGCTGGCCGGCGCAGAGATTACACAAGAAGCCCGTGCCGCCGCCGACAAACTTTTGGAAAGCAAAGCGGCATGAACGCATTATTCGATCTCTCTTTTGAAGACGCCCGCGCGCGGCATGCCGAACTTGTAAAACGCATCAAGCACGCCGACGCCGAATATTACCAGCAGGACAACCCATCCCTGAGTGATGCTGATTACGATGCCTTGCGCAAAGAGCTGGAAAGCCTTGAGGCACAATATGCGGAGCTTATCACCGCCGACAGCCCCACACAAAAAGTCGGCACCGCCCCGCAGCAAGGCTTTAAAAAGGTCAAACACGCCGTGCCGATGCTCTCGCTTTCGAACGTTTTCAGCGATGAGGATGTCAGTGATTTCCTCACCCGCGTGAAAAAATTCTTAGGGCTCGCCGAAAACGACGCCGTTGAAATCGTCGCCGAACCCAAAATTGACGGATTATCCTGTTCGCTGCGCTACGAAAACCAAAAGCTCGTTCTCGCTGCTACGCGCGGCGACGGCGCGCAAGGCGAGGACATCACCGCCAATGTAAAAACCATAAACGACATCCCGCAAAGCTTGCCCGCCGGTGCGCCTGATATTCTCGAAGTGCGCGGCGAAATCTATATGGGTAAAAAAGATTTTCAGGCGCTCAATGAGAAACAAGTTGCAGCCGGTAAACAACCCTTCGCCAATCCGCGTAACGCCGCAGCAGGGAGCGTGCGCCAGCTTGATTCATCCATCACACAATCACGCCCCATTCGTTTCTTCGGCTACGCGCTGGGCGAAGTTTCTGCGCCCATTGCCGACACCCAGGCAGGTATTCGCCAGCAACTCGCAAAATGGAATTTCCCTATCCCTGTCATTTCGAACGAAAGTGGGAAATCTCAAGACAAGCAGGGAGATTCTTCGCATGCGCTCGGAATGACACTGAGTGGATTAGAGGAAATTATGAATCACTATGAATGGATTGCCGAACAGCGCGCGCAGCTTGATTACGATATCGACGGCGTGGTGTATAAGGTCAATCGGCTCGATTATCAGGAGCGCTTAGGCTTCGTCTCCCGCGCGCCGCGCTGGGCCACCGCGCATAAATTTCCGGCGGAGCAGGCCATTACAACGCTCAAAGACATCGATATCCAGGTTGGCCGTACAGGCGCGCTAACGCCCGTTGCCCGCCTCGAACCAGTGAATGTCGGCGGCGTTGTTGTCTCAAACGCCACGCTACATAACGCCGATGAAATCAAACGCAAGGATATCCGCATCGGCGACATGGTTGTGATCCAGCGCGCCGGAGACGTTATTCCGCAGGTGGTCAAAGTCCTGACTGACAAACGCAAAGGTAATCCGGCGGAATACGAATTCCCCGATCACTGCCCCGCCTGCGGATCTTTGGCAATCCGCGAAGGCGAAGACGTCGTCACGCGCTGCACCGGCGGATTGATCTGCCCCGCGCAAGCCGTAGAGCGGCTCAAACATTTCGTCTCGCGCCTCGCTTTCGATATCGAAGGGCTCGGCAGTAAAATCATTGAGCAATTCTATGAAGAAGAGCTGATCAAATCACCCGCCGATATTTTTACACTCGAAGAGCGGAATAAAAACACGCTCACCCCCATTCGTGCGCGTGAAGGCTGGGGCGATCTGTCCGAAAAGAACTTGTTCAAATCCATCAACGAACGCCGTGAAATCGTTTTCAACCGCTTTGTCTATGCGCTCGGAATCCGTCAGGTCGGCGAAGCCACGGCCAAACGCCTCGCCGCAACCTATGGCGATTTAAAAACGCTGCGAGAAGCAATGATCGCCGCGCAGGACCGCGAAGGCGAAGCATTCCAGGACCTTTTGGCGATTGACGATATCGGCCCCGGGGTCGCAGATGATTTACTGGGCTTTTTTGCCGAAGACCATAATCTTGAGGTTCTAAAGGATCTGGAAAAGCATCTTACCATTGAACCCTACACTTTGCCGGGTGCATCTGACTCTCCTGTTTCAGGCAAAGTGGTCGTCTTCACCGGAACACTGACAAAAATGACCCGCGCTGAGGCAAAAGCCAAAGCCGAATCTTTAGGGTGCAAAGTCACGGGATCGGTCTCCGCCAAAACGGATTATTTGATTGCGGGCGAAGATTCGGGATCAAAGCTTAAAAAAGCAAAAGAGCTGGGGGTCGAGGTCTTAAGTGAAGAAGACTGGTTAAACATGATCGGAGGTTAAACGCCACTTTCCTTGGATTGAAGGGCATGCAGCTTGTCCATCGCTGCCTCGATCTCCGGTGGATAATCACGGCGCTCAATAAACTCACCACCACCGGAATTGCGTGTCATCGAAAGCTCCAGCGCTTTGGTCAGCTGCTCCGCAACCTTCAAGTCTTCCTGTGATATCGCAAGCTCCAGTGCAGAAAGAATACGGTCGCTCAACCTGATTTTATCTGTGTCCTGTCCCACCATGAATTCTGATACTCCTTAAACTTATAACACTGTGCCTTGTATTCCGATCTGTTTCAAGGGCAACGCGTATCTTTATAAGTGATTGCTAATAAACTCATCAAAAAATGCAAAAAACTCTGCGCGAATAAAATCCTGCTCCATCAATATTTCATGCTGTGCACTATTTAATTCAATAAGCTTTGCATCCGGCACAGTGGCAATGGCTTTGCGCGCGGCGTCATTATCAACGATGGTTTCGTGCTCGGCCAACGCGAATAAGCAGGGTGTCTTAATATCCTCGGCAATATTCTGCACGTAAAAACAACTGCGAAGAGCATGATAAACCCACCCAAATGTAACATCCCCGACCCGAAGCCCGTTATCATGCGCCATCCATGCATTCATCACTTTGAAACGCACAGGGTCACTGGTAAGCGGGTTGTGTTCAAAGCGTTCATTTTGCTGACTGGAATGTTGCCCGTGAAAGCTGCTGAACACCTCTCCTATCAAAGTATTCAGAGCGTCTGACAGCGCCAAAGCAAACCAGCGCGGCAGGGCGCGAACAGCATGAATCCCGATCATCGGCGCGGAAAATGCCGCGCATTTGAATGTTTCAGGGTAATCATACAAATACCGAAGCCCGATATTCGCCCCCATTGAGTGCGCCAGCATGATTAAAGGCTGCTTTGGGTGCCGTTGTTGAACAAAGTCTTGTATGAGGTGATGAAGATCGTCGGCATAATTTTTAAAATCACTTCCATGCCGCTTATCGGGATTAGAAAGATATCGCCCTGATTGTCCTTGTCCGCGCCAATCAATGACCCAAAAAGCGAGATTGCGCGACAGGCAATCGCGCGCGACTTCAAAATATTTCTCGCCAAATTCAGAAAGGCCGGGCAGGCAAACAACAACGCCTTGAATATCACGGCTCTGCGGCAAGACAGACCCAAACCGCAGATCATAGTCATTGCGCGGCGAGACATGCCATTGCCAGCCCGCAGGTTCCAAAAAACGATCTTCAAGTGCGGGCAAGGAACTGCCCATGCCTATTCCATCGCTTTGATGATGTTTTCTGTCATTTTTTTGGCATCATCCAGCAGCATCATGGTGTTGTCTTCAAAGAACAGCGGGTTGTCGATACCGGCATAACCCGACCCCATAGAGCGTTTCACAAAAAGCACTGTCCCCGCTTTTTCAACATCCAGAACGGGCATCCCGTATATCGGAGAGCCGGGATCGTTCTTCGCGGATGGGTTGGTAATATCATTCGCGCCAATCACATAGGCCACATCGGCCTGCGCAAATTCGCGGTTAATATCTTCCATCTCAAAGACTTCGTCATACGGCACATTGGCTTCCGCCAGCAAAACATTCATATGCCCGGGCATGCGTCCGGCGACAGGGTGAATAGCATATTTCACATCCACGCCTTCCGCTTTAAGGATATCCGCCATTTCACGAACGGCGTGCTGCGCCTGCGCCACGGCCATGCCATAACCTGGCACGATAATAACTTTCGAAGCATTCTTCATGATATAGGCCGCATCATCTGCCGCCCCGATTTTAGCCTGCCGGTCAGGGTCATGTTCTGCGGCTGCGCCTCCGGCCTGATCGCCGCCAAACCCGCCAAGCAGAACGGAAAGGAATGAACGGTTCATGCCCTTACACATGATGTAGGAGAGGATAGCCCCCGATGCCCCGACAAGCGCGCCCGTGATGATCAGCAAATTATTATGCAGCGTGAACCCAATCCCCGCGGCGGCCCATCCTGAATAAGAGTTCAGCATGGAAACAATCACCGGCATATCCGCGCCGCCAATTGGAATGATCATCAAAACGCCCAGGGCCAATGCCAGAAGAACAATGATCCAGAAGAAGAAGGCGCTTTCTGTAAGGCAAAGCAGAACGATCAGAACAACGAGCAAGATTCCTAAAAACCCGTTCAGCGCATGCTGCCCGCCAAAGACAACAGGCTTACCGGAGATTTTACCCTGCAGCTTTCCCCACGCAATTATAGAGCCGGTAAAGGTCACCGCCCCAATCGCAAGACCAATCGACATTTCGATCAAGGAGGCGAGATAGATATCGTCGCGCGTACCGATGTTAAAGGCTTCGGGCGAATAAAACGCAGCCGTAGCAACAAACACAGCCGCCAACCCGACAAGGGAATGAAACGCCGCCATCAACTGCGGTAAAGCAGTCATATCAATTTTGCGTGCGACCGTAGCGCCAATGCCGCCGCCAATACCAATCGCGACCAGAACCCAAAACCAGCTTCCAACTTGGGGCAACAAAAGCGTTGTGACAATCGCCAACGCCATACCGCCAATACCGAAATTCAAACCCTGACGGGCGGTTTCGGGGTGTGACAGCCCGCGCAGCGCGAGGATAAACAAGACCGAAGCAACCAGATAAGTAAGAGAGGCTAGGATTTCCATGGTTTATGAGCCCTTCTTTTTGAACATAGCAAGCATACGGCGCGTGATGATAAATCCGCCGAAGATATTGATAGATGCCAAGATCACCGCCAAAAACCCGAACAGCGAAAACCCGCCGTCCTCTGGCCATACGGCGATAATCGCACCGACAATAATGACGGACGAAATCGCGTTGGTGATACCCATTAATGGGGAGTGCAGGGCGGGCGTAACCCGCCAGACGACGTGATACCCGACAAAACATGCCAAAACAAACACGGTTAACCCCGTCACAATGAACGGCTGTGTGTGGGCAATATCAAGAGCTTGCGACTCTGATAACACCCTTGCGGTTTCTTGCGTTAGCTCTTGCCAGCGTTGAACGAGTTCTGCCTGGCTTTCAGCAATGCTGCGTTTATCTGACATGTTTAACTTCCTGTTTTCGTTTTAGCGTTAGCGTTTGAAGCGGCGTTGGACTTGCTTTTTTGTGAGCTTGTTTTTGCGCTTTCTTTTGTACCGGACGATTTCGCCGTGGCTTTCTTTTTCGCTGCAGGCTTTTTCTCTCCATCAGATTTAGCAGCCGCCTTCGGCGCTTCTGCCTTAACGGCGTTATCCTGACC
>CAYGNI010000010.1:25003-31838 GCA_964351195.1 uncultured Micavibrio sp. | reverse complement strand
TGCTCTTGTGCAGATGCGAAGCTGTTTTATTTAAACCAAAAGGATACCAAAGATCACCCGCAGCGACATTTCGACAATAAACAGGAATGAGATGAATGTGATGATGATCAAAAACTGCCGGACCTGCCCGGAAACCACGCTTAAAGAGACTGCCGCCATGGTTAGAAACAGGCTGTAGATGGGCAGTACGTAGGATAAAAAGAAATCTTGATTGTGCGGGTATGTGTGCCAAACCCACAACATCGCAATCACGGCCAAGAAAATCGCGATGGGAAGTGCCAAAAGCCGAAGCGTTGTTTCAAGTGGATTCATACTCAATAATCCCGATCTGAAAATAGACCAACCAAGGATATATTACGCCTTTTTGATCTCCGCGCCAACACGCGATAATTTCCCAACGATATCTTCGTATCCGCGCTCAAGATGATAAATGCGGTTTACAACCGTTTCACCGTTGGCAACAAGCCCCGCCAGAACCAGCGCAACGGAGGCGCGCAAATCTGTGGCCATGACTTCCGCCCCGGTCAGATGATCAACCCCGCGTATAATAGCTGAATTCCCCTGCACAGAAATATCCGCGCCCATACGCGAAAGCTCCGGCACATGCATAAAACGGTTTTCAAAGATCGTTTCTGTCACCATCCCCGCGCCGCTGGCAATCGTCAGCATGGCCATAAATTGTGCCTGCAAGTCGGTGGGGAAGCCCGGATGCGGTTCGGTCATGATATCGATCCCTTGCAGACGTTTGGCAGGATCGCGTTTAACAATGATGTCATTACCGTCTTGTTCAATTTCTACGCCAGCGCGCTCTAATAGCCCGGCAGCAGCTTTGAGGTGATCTAGATTAGCGTTTTTCAGCGTAACTTCGCCGCCGGTCATGCCAACCGCGATCATGTATGTACCTGTTTCAATGCGGTCGGGAACAACGAAATGTTTTGCGCCGGAGAGTGTTTCAACCCCTTCGATGCGGATGGTGTCAGTGCCTAGCCCTTCGATTTTTGCGCCCATCTGAATGAGGCATTCTCCAAGGTCGGTAATTTCCGGTTCGCGGGCGGCATTGGCTAGTACGGTTGTGCCAGTTGCCAAGGTAGCAGCCATCATCAGGTTTTCGGTTGCACCGACCGAGACTTTGGGGAAGAGAATTTTTGTACCTTGTAGTCCGCCTTTTGGAGCTTTGGCGTTGATATAACCGCCATCTAATGTGATTTCCGCGCCCATTTCTTCGAGGGCTTTGATATGAAGGTCAACGGGGCGTGTGCCAATCGCGCAGCCGCCAGGAAGTGAGACTTTGGCTTCTCCAAAGCGCGCGAGCAGTGGGCCGAGAACCAGAATGGATCCACGCATTTTGCGAACAATGTCATATGGCGCGGTGCAATCGGTTACATTTGATGCGTTAATCGCCATGAGATTGTCTTCACGCTGGACGGTGCAACCGAGATATTCAAGCAGTTCGACCTGTGAGGCAATGTCACGCAGAGAGTTAGGCATATTTTCGAGCTGTAGCGTTTCGCTGGTTAAAAGCGCTGCGCACATATGTTTAAGCGCAGCATTTTTTGCACCGCTGATCGGGATTTCACCATGAAGTGCCTTGCCGCCGATAATGCTGATTTTATCCAAAGATGATGGCTTTGGCGCATGGGCTTCGATCGGTAATTCGATAACTTTTTTAGCTTCGCTCATTATACTTTACGGTGGTTGTTTCTAAAGGGCGGCAGACTAACCATAATTGCAGAATTTTACAATAAAAATATACCCTAAAGCTTTGGCAAAGTCACGCCGCGCTGGCCCATATATTTCCCGGAGCGATCGGCATAGCTAACCTCGCAAGGAGTGCTGCCCTTGAAAAAGAGAAATTGTGCAATGCCTTCATTGGCGTACACTTTCGCGGGGTTGGGTGTTGTGTTGGAAATCTCCAGCGTCACATGCCCTTCCCAGCCGGGCTCCAGCGGTGTGACATTCACAATCAAGCCACAGCGCGCATAGGTGCTCTTTCCCAAACAAATGACAAGCACGTCTTTGGGAATGCGGAAATACTCAACCGTATGGGTTAAAACGAAACTGTTGGGTGGGATAATGCACACATCTTGTTCGCGCGTGACAAAATTCGCCTCACTGAATTCCTTCGGGTCAACCATCGCAGTATCAACATTGGTGAAAATCTTGAAATCAGGCGCGCACCGGGAATCGTAACCGTATGAAGACAGGCCGTATGAAATCACGCCATCGCGCGTTTGTTTTTCAACAAACGGTTCAATCATACCTTGATTAAGTGCTAGATCACGGATCTGATGATCGGCCAAAATGCCCGGAGCATGAAGGTTTTCAGGGTCGATGTCCGAGAACTTTTCAACATCTGCGTCTTTTATGGCTTTCATAGTGTTTTAGTCCTTACTCTTTTTATCGTCTATGTTCTGATCAACCTTGGGAGCTGATTTTTTGACAGGTTTGCGCTTCCGCAAATTTTCCCGTAACGCTTTTGCGCGCTTATCCAGCTTATCTTCCTTCATCATCTCTTATGAACAGCCGGTTACGGCCGTTACCCATGCCCTTAATACTTTCGTCTTGTTTTAAACCTGCTGCGGCAATCAATTCAAGAATCTGTTCATCATTTTCATTGTGCCCCTCGATTTCAATCATCAAAGTTTCAACCGATTGCAGGGTTTGTTTTGCACCTTTGAGAATCAATTTCTCAATACCGTCAACATCAAGCTTAATATGAGTGGGCGCCGCCGCGCTATAATTTTTGATAAAATCATCAACACTGAAAACAAGGACTTCGTGTTTGAGCTCTGGTGTAAAAACGGAAAATTGGTCCTGTGCTTCATTGAGCGCGTTACAGGCCGCGCCGGCTTCGGATGATTTGAAGTATAAGGTTTCCATGCCTGTATGGTCGGAAAACGCAAGCGGAAGAGCCTTGATGCTTTGTGCCATATTATTCAAAGCCATATGCTCCACAAGAAGTGAAAAATTCAGCGTACTGGGTTCAAACGCATAGATATCAAGGCTTTTGGCCTGCGCGGCATAAAGCGAAAAGACCCCGACATTCGCACCAATATCCCAAAACACATCACCATCACGCATATATGTGTCTATCCAATGGCGGGTTTCAGGCTCTTCATTTTCCCAATTCGCCACAGTGCTGGCGAGGGTAGAACCGCGCCCTGAAAGTAACTTTATAAAACCGTGCGGGGTCGGTACCGATTCAAAGTTTTGCTGAATTTTATTCGCAACGCGCGCACGGACTTTCCCGCGCTGGCGCTTATTTAAGGGCAAGGTTGTCAGATCAAGCATACCCGATGCTATATGCGCTATTGTTTTGCTCATGATGGATCAGAGTTTAGCCCAATATAATTATGCGAAACAATGCTATTTTTGCAAAGCCGATGAGAAAGGCGGGATAAGTTAGATTGGGGCTTATGCAGGAGCATAAGCCTTTATGCGCGGAGTATTTCAGCTTTATCGCATAATTTCACTTTCTTTGCGTATTCTAATTTGCTAAGTCTTCGCATAGCCGCCGCGGTAGCTCAGTGGTAGAGCGCGTCATTGGTAATGACGAGGTCGAGAGTTCAATTCTCTCTCGTGGCACCATTTTCCCCTATTCCTTCATTGCTTTTCACGCCAAAAAATATTAATCAAAGTATATGAGCGATGATCCCAAATATCTGAAATTCAAAAAAGGCGAACGCATCATTACGATTGCCCAAGAAGCGACCACCGCCTATATGATCGTATCAGGGAGCGTACGCGTATTCTTAGAAGATGACGGCAAGCAAGTCGAATTGGCAACGCTGCACGAAGACGACATATTCGGCGAAACCGCCATTTTCAGTGGCGAATATTATGGCGCAAATGTCGAAGCCAGCGAAGACACAGAACTTTTCGTCATCACCCCCCAATCCTTTTCAGACATGCTCAAAGACAGCGATCCCATTATCCGCGCCCTGATCCGCATGTTGATCGAACGCTTGCGCAACACAAACGAAGCCCTTCTCAAAAGCGAAACCCGTGAATTCATGGATATTGCTTTTGTCTAGAAAAGGAATTGATTAAACATGGCATCAGGGTCCAAAAAAGTCATTCTGGCCGCACTGATCGGCAACAGCCTGATCGCTGTAACCAAATTCGTTGCCGCAAGCTTAACCGGAAGTTCCGCAATGTTCTCCGAAGGCATCCACTCCCTTGTCGACACCGGAAATCAGGGGCTCTTACTCTATGGTCTTAAAGCCGCAAAAAAGCCCGCTGACCATAGGTTCCCCTTCGGCCACGGCAAGGAAATTTATTTCTGGAGCTTCGTCGTTGCCATCTTGATTTTCGCGCTCGGGTCCGGAATTTCAATCTATGAAGGAATCCACCATATCCTGCATCCCGAAGAGATTACAAACCCGCTCATCAATTACATCGTTTTGGGTCTCGCAATGATTTTTGAAGCTGGTGCTTTGTATTTCGCCGTGGAGGAATTCAACAAAGCGCGCGGTAAAACAGGATATTTCCAGGCAGTCAAAGACGGCAAAGACCCCTCTCTCTTCGTTGTTCTCTTTGAAGACAGCGCGGCCATGCTCGGTCTTATCGTCGCGCTTGTTGGCGTAACATTAACCCAAGTGACCGGGCAGCTATGGTGGGATGGCGTTGCCTCTGTCACGATTGGCTTGATCCTGGGAGGGACAGCTATATGGCTCGCCATTGAAACAAAAGGCCTGCTCATTGGCGAAAGCACCAATCCAAAAACAGTCGAATCCATCAAAAGCCTGGCCCTCGCCCATGATGGGATCAAGCGTGTCAACGAAGTCCTGACCCTGCATATGGGCCCCGAATTCCTTCTCGTGAATATTTCTTTGGAATTTAATGACGATTTACCCGTTGGCACAATTGAAACATTAATCGATACAATAACCAAAGAAATCGTAACAAAACACGTTCGTGTTAAACGCGTTTTCGTCGAAGCCGAAAAAGCAAGACTTAAGGAGATATCATGACAAACCTGAAAGGAAAAACAGCGCTCATCACCGGTTCCACCAGCGGAATTGGACTAGGAATTGCCCAATCTTTTGCAGACGAGGGCATAAATATTGTTTTGAACGGGTTTGGCGACGCCGCTGAAATCGATGGCTACCGTCAGGAAATAGAAGCCAAAGGGGTCAAATGCATCTACAACGGCGCGGACATGGCCAAGCCCACAGAAATCGAGCTTATGATCAACGAAGCCAAAGATACATTCGGCACGATAGATATTCTGGTTAATAACGCAGGAATCCAGCACGTCAGCGCGGTTGAAGATTTCCCGCCCGCAAAATGGGAAGCCATCATGGCCATTAACCTTTCTTCCGCGTTTTACACCACACATTACATCGTCCCCCTCATGAAAAAAGCCGGCTGGGGCCGCATTATTAACATGGCCTCCGCACACGGCCTTGTCGCCTCGCCCTACAAATCCGCCTATGTTGCGGCGAAACATGGCATCGTGGGCCTGACAAAGACCATCGCATTAGAACTCGCCGAAGATAATATCACCGTGAACGCCATTTGCCCCGGATACGTAAAGACACCATTGGTCGAAGGCCAAATCGCCGACACGGCCAAATCGCGCGGAATAAGCGAAGAAGAAGTCGTCAATGACGTCATTTTAAAGGCACAATGGACTAAGAAATTCGTCGAAATTGAAGAAATAGCCGATCTCGCACTCTTTTTATGCTCCGATTCTGCCCAAAACATGACCGGAACAACCCATTCCATTGATGGTGGCTGGACCGCAGCCTGACTCGCTTTGCGCCGAAAACAGAGACCCTATCCTTTCGAATAGATAAAATTTTACGTAATTATTACGAAATTTTAAGCCCTCTTCCTTTAAAATAAAGGATGAATGTGCTCATTGGGGTGTGCACATGATAACGAATGTAAAAATAAGACGAAGGGTGGATTAAATGGCTTACAAGGATTTTGAAGGCTTTAATCAAGGATTAGGGGAAAACTCACAACACACAACAATGAAAGCTTCAGGCGATACGCTTGAACTTCCCGATCAATCCTACATCCGCGATGCAGATATCATGCGCGATGGCATGGACCTTGTCCTTGACGGACCAAACGGTCAAATCACAATCGAAGATTACTTTGCTGTTGAGAGCGCGCCAAACCTCATCGCCCCAGATGGCGCAACTTTGACGCCAGAATTGGTCGACTCGTTTTCAAAAAGCACCCCACAATATGCCAAAAACCTATCCATGAATGACGCCAGCCCCGTAGGCGCCGTGGATGAAATTTCAGGCGACGCAACAATCACGCGCACAGACGGCACAACAGAAAGCCTCTCTATCGGCTCTCCGGTTTACCAGGGCGACGTCGTCGAAACAGCGAAAAACTCTGCTGTAAACATCACCTTTAGCGATGAATCCAGCTTTGCCGTGTCCGAAGACACACGCCTGGCCATTGACGAATATGTATTCGACCCCGCCTCTGAAGCCGGAAGCCAAAACTTCTCGGTCCTCAAAGGCGTATTCGTATTCACATCCGGTCTTATTGGCCGTGACGACCCCGACGATGTTCAAATTGACACACCGGCCGGTTCTATCGGTATCCGTGGAACAATCATCGCCGGAGATGTCAACGAAGGTGAAATCACAGTCGTAGAGGGCGCAATTGTCCTGCGCGATCCATCCGGCGCAGAATTAACTCTGGCATCGCAATTTGAAACCGGTAAGTTTTCCACAAACGGCCAAGGCATCCGGAATCTGGGCCAAATGTCCGCAAACGACGTGGTACAAAAATTCTCCGTCGTATCCAAAGTCGCACCGACATTATTCTCCTCCATCAATGACGCCGCCGCCGAAGATGGAAGCGT
>CAYGNI010000010.1:0-24993 GCA_964351195.1 uncultured Micavibrio sp. | reverse complement strand
CGTTGAAGCACCGGTAGATGCGGAACCAAACCAGGACGCTCAACCCGATGATCAACCAACATCTGACGCAGACCAAAAAGATTTTGACGCCGAAGGCGCCACAGACCAGGACGGCGACTCTCAAGTTGACGGTACGGTCGACGAAACAAAAGCTGATGTTGAAGGCGAAGGTGTAAGCGAAGCTCAGCAAACCGCCGAAGGTACAGGCGATAAAACTGCAGAACCATTAATGCAAGAACCTATGCTGAAAACAGCAGAGCCGCTCAAATTGTCGACACCAACAACAACGACACAGACAACAACAAAATCGGCCCTACCACCTCCACCAAAAGCTCCCGCGCCGACACAGGCGAAATTAGCGCTAGACCCGGTCACAACAAACACATTGACCGATCCAAATGCGCTCAACAATCCCGGCGACACAGGCAACAACACCCCTCCTCCGCCACCCAATCAGGTGCCTGAAAAACTAAATCCGGATGTACAGGGAATCCCTGCCGAATACTTCACTGCATCGGCATCCAACCACTGGCACTTCAATTTCAATGAAGTTTTTACAGACCAAGATACAAGCGACACGCTAACCTACAGCCTTCAAGCGCAAACTGTGGGTATACTGGACGGAAACGCAACAACCGCGAACGGCATTGATCTGACATCGCTTCTCGACACATCCGCAGGCGCAAACGGAGGATGGAGCTTTGATTCAAGCGCAGGCGCGTTAGATCTGTTCTTCAACAGCGACATAACAACATCAGGATGGGACCAAAGCGCCCTCACAAGTGACGACAGCTTTATCATCTCCGTCACCGCGACAGACACATCCGGCGCAAGCGTAACGGATCACTACACCTTCAACCTTGTCGGACAAGAACTATTCTTAACACCAGGCGACGGTAATATAGGAGCAGCAAACCCGGACAACGTCTTCACAACAAACGTCGCAAAATCCTACACCGTATCAGGTGCAAACCCGATGACCCTTTTAACAGGGGATGGCAATGACACGATAGACTTCATGTCCGGGACATCCGGCAATACAGTCCACACCGGAGATGGAAATGACGTTGTGACATTAAACAACGCCACAAGCGATAATGTGATCACCACCGGTTACGGCGACGATACTATCAACGTAAACCTTGCAGATAGCTCCGAGGTTCACGCGATGCACGGCAACGATGTCTTTAAATTCACAAACACACAAATAGCGCAAATGGAAAGCGGTGGCTTCACCAATATGTTCTTTGATGGAGGAAACGGAAACCTCAACACCTTAGGTGGCGACGGCGATACATTACTCCTGGATGGAAACGGAAATCTCGACTTTGGTGCCCTTACATCACACGGCCACCAATTCAAAAACTTTGAAATCCTCAAAACCGATAACGCTGCAGCCAATACGGCAAGCCTGAATTACAATGATGTCATTCAAATGACTGATGGTCGGAACACGCTGGTGATCAACATGGACGCAAACGACACGCTGAATTTCAACCATGACGGCCACGGTGATAACGTCGCCGACGGAACACAGAACATTGGCGGTGAAGCATACAACGTCTACCACTTCAACGAGGTGACATTACTCGTCAGTCAAGACACGGGAACCGTAAACATCGGCAACCCTGTTTAGGCAGCAATGGGCGCAGGAGCAGCGGCTGGAGAACTCTCATCCTTCGCTTGGGTTTCATACTGCAAATTGGCTATTGTATCCAAGTTTGCGTAAACCACATTTGTGGCGAACGCACCCAAGTTCACTTTTCCGGATTGAACAATGACAATAACGGCTTTGTTAAAGCTATGGGCGACAGCCCCGTCTTGCGCGTTCTCATAAGCAGCATTTACATCTGCGAACACATCTCCTCTTCCTGCATTACGACGACCTGCTAACACCAATGCCGCAACTCCAACTGGCAACAAAAGTATGCCACCAGGAAGGGGAACAGCAGACACCTGAGAAGTTGAAGAAAGCGGCCCAGAAGCAAACTGAGCACTGTTAGAAATTGTGTATACTGTGTTACCGGCAGCAAGCAAAGTATTCAGGCTATTGAAATCTCCAATATCCGCAACACTTAATCCTGCATTTTCAAAAGCATCGAACCCCACAAAACTGCCTGACAGGCTTCCAGGGGCTCCAAAAAAGCTGACATTACTCGCTTGAAACAAAGCAAAATCAATGGTGGGACTATCTGTGAGATCAAAAACAATCTCATCAAAACCAGCCACTTCATCACCATTTGCGAAACATGCAAACGACCCGGCTGCTGATAAAGAACCGGTATTCCCAGACGTTAGCACCTGAGTAACAACCGCATCACTCGCCGAACAAGAAATCGTGCCACCCGTGGAAATCCCCGTATTTGTCTGACTATCAACACCGAAATCAAGCGCAACAGTCGACGCATTTGCCACACCAGCAGCAGCAAGAGCAGCAGCACCAAAAGCAGCACCTCTCAAACTTCTCACAGAAACCATAACAATTCTCCTTTGAAAACCTGTAGATACGCCCGCAAATATGCTTCCGACGCACCACAATTTAAAACTCACCGCGGAGTTACCATATAAAAAGCCAAAGCACAACGCAAAAATATGAAAAAAACGAATTTTTATAAACTAAAGTATAAGCATTTCTACCGCATCGCTCCACCCGCTGTAAAGTTTTTCTCGCTCAGTCGCACTAATCTGCGGCTCATAGCGCCGCTCCGCCTTCCAACGCCCACCGATCGCCTCCAAAGTCTCAAACACGCCGCCATAAACCCCCGCTAAACAGGCCGCGCCCCAGGCGGTCGTTTCCGCCACTTTTGGAATTTCAATCGCCGTATCCAGAATATCGGCCAAAAACTGGCACATAAACGCGTTGGCCACCAATCCGCCATCTGCGCGTATAACGGCTGGACAAACCCCGCTATCGGCCTCCATTGCCCCCATAAGGTCCAATGTTTGATACGCCTGCGCCTCCAACGCTGCGCGCACAATATGCGCCGCCGTGCTTTCCCGGCTCAACCCGATAATAATCGCCTTGGCATCCGGCTTCCAGTGCGGCGCCCCCAACCCCGTAAACGCAGGAACAAAATACACCTCATTGTTATCGGGAACACTTCTCGCCAAAGCCTCACTCTGCGCCGCATCGTCAAAAAACTTTAACCCATCGCGAAGCCATTGAATCGCCGCCCCCGCCACGAAAATAGAGCCCTCCAGAGCGTATGTAACCTCCCCGCCTAAGCGATACGCCACCGTGGTCAAAAGCCTGTTCTGCGAGGCTTTAAACTCAGCTCCGATATTCATCAGCGCAAAACACCCCGTGCCATAGGTCGATTTCACCATCCCATGCTCAAAACACCCCTGCCCGATCAGCGCGGCTTGTTGATCGCCCGCAATCCCTCCAATCGGTATAGAAACCTCTAAAAGATCCGGCAAAAGATCGTGGGAAATCACACCAAAATCAGACACATTATCCTGAACCTCGGGCAACATAGCGCGCGGAATATTAAACAACGCAAGCAAATCATCATCCCACTCTTGCGTGACAATATTATAAAGCATCGTGCGCGAAGCGTTCGTAATATCCGTAACATGCCGCGCACCATGGGTAAATTTCCACACCAGATAGGAATCCACCGTACCGAACAAAAGATCACCGGCTTCGGCCCGCTCCCGCGCGCCTTCAACATTGTCTAAAATCCACGCAATTTTGGTGGCCGAAAAATAAGGATCAAGCAGCAACCCCGTCTTTTCCGTCACGCTATCCTCATGCCCTTGCTCTTTTAATTGCGCGCAAAGCTCCGCCGTACGGCGATCCTGCCACACAATCGCATTGTACACCGCCTCGCCCGTATGACGGTCCCACACAATCGTTGTTTCGCGCTGGTTGGTAATCCCGGCCGCAGCAATTTTCGCAACATCACCGCCCAGATTTTCAACCACCGTGCGCACAGCCCAAAGCGTATCTTCCCATATATCCTCAGGATTTTGCTCCACCCACCCTTTATGCGGATAAGTAAGGCTTAGCTCCTTTTGCCGCATATCCGCAATATCCCCATCAGGTGCAAACAAAATCGCACGCGAACTCGTCGTCCCCTGATCTATCGACAACAAATACTGATCAACCATTGTCCCCACCATGCCTTAAGCGATAATTTCTGATAAAAGTCGTAATATTCTGACATGTTTTTTCATCTTCATGTAAACCCAGCTTTGAACGGCGCCAAAACACATCTTGCGCATCTTGCACAAACTCATAGCGCAAAAGATAAACAATTTCAGCCTCATAAATACTTCCACCGAAATGCTGCCCAAGATCTTTAATCGCCTGTGCGCCACTTAAAAACACATCCATCCGCGTACCGTATTGCCGCGCATATCGCAACAATAAAGGTCTTTCAAGCCAGTCATAATGCATTCTTTGTTGCGCTAAAAACGCATCAAAATCACCATTCGGGATATCCCCGCCCGGCAAAGGCTTTTCCGCCGTACTCGAAGGCACAGTCCCGCGCTTGGCCAGCTCTAAAATCTTATCGACCGCCTCACACGCCAGAACACGGTACGTCGTAAGCTTCCCACCGAATACAGACAAGATCGGCGCCCCAGCCTCACTACGATCCGCATAAAGCCGATAATCACGCGTCGCCGAGGTTGCATTCTCCTCACCGTCATCTAACAAAGGCCGAACACCGCTATAACTCCAACGGATATCATCCACACCTATCTGCTTTTCAAAAAATGCATTATGCGCAGCAATCAAATAATCACGCTCGGCCGTGCTTAAAGACGCCTCACGTATATCTCCCTCAAGATCCTCTTCTGTTGTTCCGATGAGCGTATATCGTCCCTCGTAAGGAATAATAAACACAATACGATTATCTTTTTGCTGCAGAATATACGCCTCATCACCCTCAAAAAGCTGATCGACAACAATATGAGATCCTTTAACCAGCCTGACTTTTGGAGCGTTTTTATGCACACTATCAAGGTCCGAACCCTCCAAAACCTTGCGCACCCAAGGTCCCGCAGCATTAATCACCATCGAGACTTTAAGAGTCGTATCTTTTCCGCGTCGAACATCCCGCACATTCACATCCCAATAATCCTTATGCGCGTGTAATTTTGTGCACACATGCCGCGTCAAAATCACTGCACCTTTCTGCGCCGCATCAACAGCATTCAAAACTACTAGCCGCGAGTCATCCGCCCAACAATCCGAATATCGAAACCCTTTGCGAAACTCATCCTTAAATCCTCGACCTTTCAGGGAAACACCCTTAGAGCCTTTTAAAACTCTACGCTTCGCCAAATGATCATATAAAAACAAACCCAAACGGATCATCCACCCGGGCCGCTGCGTGGGCGTGTGCGGCAAAATAAAATCCATCGGCCAGATAATATGCGGCGCAACCGAAAGCAAAATCTCTCGTTCTTTCAAGGCCTTACGAACAAGATCAAATTCAAAATACTCCAGATAGCGTAACCCCCCATGAATGAGCTTCGTACTCGCAGAAGACGTCGCCCCGGCCAAATCATCAGCCTCCAGCAATACAACGGAAAACCCGCGTAAAGCCGCGTCACGCGCAATCCCCGCACCATTCACACCGCCACCAATCACACAGATTTCAAAATCAACATCACTCATACCTTTAAAGGTACAATAACCAGTGAAGGCCGAAAAGAGTCTTTATAACGTGAAAAGAATTATGCTGCACAAAACCCAAAGCACTTAGCCCTGCCCAGGGTCTTTACAAGAGTTTTGCATTTCCCAATGCGCCGCGGTCATTTTTAACAGGTTTGTCCTTGAACCGGTATCGCCCGCGCCCCCTTGCGTATCGCTCAAACACGCAAAGATAAGCTGGCACAACACATCATAATCCATCGGCTTGGCAATAAAATATGCATCATCTGGCAAATCCACCTGCGCCATATCCCCGTTCGCCGGGTACCCGCTCATATAAATCACCTGAAGACCGGGACGAGCATTAGACATCTCCCGCGCAAGTGCCATACCATTCATACCCGGCATAACAACATCACTGAGCAAAACATCAATCTGCCCTTCATAATTCTTTTGAAGCACAAGCGCATCTTGTCCATTCTCCGCACTCAAAACATGCATTCCACGCTTTTTCAGCACGTCGCAAATAATAGCCCGTAAATCAGCCTCATCCTCAACAACCAAAGCCGTAAAACCATCAAGCTCTATGCTACCAATATCCTCTACCTGACCTCCAAGCTGCTTAGACACTGATGGACCATTGTGTGAACGCGGAATATATACAAAAAACGTAGAGCCTTTTCCCAGTTCGGATGAAACAGTAATATACCCGGAAATTTGCTGCACCAAACCATACACGACAGAAAGCCCCAGCCCCGTTCCTTTCCCCTGCCCTTTGGTCGTAAAGAACGGATCAAAAATATGATCCTGCACTTCGCGCGACATACCTTGCCCAGTATCCGCAACATACAAGCACAAAAATTCAGTATTCGGCTGCGCCTGCTGTACAAATATTGGTAAATCATCTTCTTCACAACTCTCAACTGCAATTAAAATCTTACCACCTTCTGGCATCGCATCTCTGGCATTAATGCAAAGGTTAAACAAAATCTGCGCAACCGCATCCTCAGAGCATTCACCGTACAAACCTTGAACATCAGCACGCACGTGCAATGACACAGCATCTCCGACCAGCGGCGCAATAAGATCCTTTTGTTCACGTACAACTGCACTGATATCAATTATATCGTCTACGACAACATTATGACGGCTAAAAGTCAGCATCTGGCGAGTAATACTCGCACCACGCCGCGAAGCCACCCTGATCTTATCCGCATATTCGAGGATTTTCAGAGAAGCCTCTTCACAACCTTCAATTAAACGCACATAGCCATCAATGATGGATAAAACATTGTTGAAATCATGTGCTACACCCGAAGAAATCCGCCCCAGAGCATCAAGCTTCTCCGCCTTAAAAATCTCCGCCTGATTTAACGCCTCATTCTGTCTTTTAAGCTGTAGAACCTTCTCCTAGCGCGCAATAAGATGATCTATCCCTTTGAGCAAAATCACGGTTTTCTTCGCCGGCGTATTCTTAATCTCAACAAGATAAAGCCCCCCGTCTCTACCACGCACAACCTCGCGGAATTGGTCCACCCCAGCCATAACCGCTGAGACCTTCAACGTTTCCTCAAGCTTCTCATCAAGCTCCACAGCGTGATCAAAAAAGTAATTCAAAACCTGCTTAAGTGGTGGCGCTTCTTCTTCCTCAAACAAATCAATAAGATCGCGCACAAAACCGTTAACCAATAAAAATCTTTCATCAGGATGAAACAGGATAATCCCCGTATTGCTGACATTCGCACAATCATAAAACAGCGCACGAACTGCCTTCAGCTTGTTCCATAGATAACAAACCGTGCCCACTAAACCACACAGCGCAACAAGCATCACAACAAAAACAGAAATCATAAAAAGAGAGGAATAAACCATGACATCTATAGAATCCATACACAGAACAATAGACGCAAGGTCATTCGTCACTTTGACATACATAAGTATTTACCAAACACTTAAGGATAGGATTCTCTGCCTCATTCTGAGGATAAATTTCAATGAACATTCGTTCTGTCTGCGTGCCAATACTTCTCGGATTATTGTCATGCAATGGAACAAATGCACTGGCAGACACTTCCCCTTACTCTACAAACATGTACGGCATGCTGGGCCTCAACACGGTTCCCAATGCCCGCATGGATCCGGCCGGAACCGTGCGCGCCCAAATCTCAACACTCGATCCCTACTGGCACGCTTCACTGGGTTTTCAAATCGCCGATCCGCTCTACATAAATTTGCGCCAGAGCGCGGAGATTTCCGACGTCTTCGAAGACCCCAAACGCCTGTATCCCGGCGTCGATGTCAAACTCCGCCTCTTTGAAGAATCCGCGCAAATCCCTGAAATCGCCATCGGCCTGCAATCCGCAACCGGCCACAAACGCACCGCCGGAGAATACATCGCCGCCTCTAAACGCTACAAAAGCTTTGATTTTACAGGCGGCATAGGATGGGGCCGCTTCGCCACAGGCGCCAAACTGGGCAACCCTTTGGGCGCTATCAGCTCGCATTTCAATGACGACCGAGACCTCGACGGCCAAATCCCGAACCGCCCCAGCGATTGGTTTACCGGCGAGCATATCGGCTTTTTCGGCGGCGTTGAATATTTCACACCCTTGTCCGGTTTATCAATAAAAGCGGATATCGGTGGCGACCGCTACGAAGCCGAACACGCGGCTTTTAATTACGATACTCCTGCCCCATGGTCGATCGGGCTCAATTACAAACCCGCCGACTTCGCCGATGTCTCCATCGCCATGCAAGGCACGGAATATGTCATGGCGAGGCTTTCTCTCCACTGCATGGTCCAAAACTGGCGCGATCAATCTGCGCAACAAAAATCACCAACCTTAAGGCCCTATCGCACTGGCATAACCATGCCCGCCTCCATGAAAAGCGGCGCCGACAAAGACCACATTGCCCTCGCCGATATAACAACCAACACCAAAACCGCCGCCGCAACGCTCAAACTCACAGACAACCATTCCACGCCGCAACAAATGAAGCGCGCCATCACCCACATGAGCAACCATGCCGGCCCTTTCATCGAAGAAATCACTATCGCGCCCACATCGTATGGCCTTCGCGGCCCGGCCATCAGCTTCATGCGCAAAGACCTAGAAAACGCCCTCGCGCAAAACGCAGGCAGTGCCGAGGAAATCTGGCACAACACCGAGATCGCCTATGACTTTGAAGGCCTGCAAAAGGTGCAACCCAGAGAGAGAAAACGCGCCGATTTCAAAAACATCAACTTGATCCTGGAAAACCAGATCAGCCTGTCCGAAGAGGACGAAGGCGTTCTTCACCGCACCGCAATCATCGCACAGGATCATAACATCCCCTTAAGCAAATACTTCACCGCCGGTCTTGGTCTTCGTTTAAACATCAACGACAATCTCGACGACCTCGATCAATTCCGGCCGCAATATTTCCTGCCTGTGCGCGCCGATGTTGACGACTTCGCTAATCGCTTTGTCGCGCTTGACACCGCGTTCCTCGGCCTCACTCACACAATTCTTCCCGACCTGCACCTTGCCGCCGCCAGTGGCTATTTAGAAGAAATGTATGCCGGTGCGGGCGGAGAAATCTTGTACCGCCCGTTTGATAAACGCTTTGCTCTCGGCGCAGAAAGCTGGCTTGCCCTCAAACGCGACCCCGATAGCACACTGAATTACCGCCTCAATGGTGACCACTTGCTCACCGGCCACCTCAAAGCCTGGTACGACATCCCCGAAGCCGACCTGACATTGGGCATCAAAGCCGGACGCTACCTCGCCGAGGATTGGGGCGGCACGCTATCACTGCAAAAACATTTCAAAAACGGGGCAAAACTCGAGGGCTACGTGACGCTCACCGACCGCAGTGATTTCGATATTTTCGGCGGTGCAACCCATGCTGACCACGGCATCCGGCTTTCACTGCCCTTGGGTGGGTTCAAATATATGCCCCCCTCCAGCGAGGTCCGCGTCATCGCAAAACCGTTGGGACGAAATGTTGGCCAAAGCCTGGAATCTCCGCTCCCCCTGTACGCCCTCACCGAACCGCTTTCCAAAGCCCACCTTATCCGCCATTGGGATGAAATCACGGATTAGGATGAAAACAGACCCTAAAAACGGACCCGCTCAAGCACAAAGACAAAGACAAAGACAAAAATATGAGAATATCATAAACAACATAGCAATTTATTCCTATATTGTCAATAAAAAAAACCACCCCGGAGGGTGGTTTATAGTCGGTACCAGATCGGATGAAACGTAGAATTGGGTTAAGCCCGGTACTTGCTTGCTAATCTCTAAAATCTCTTAAATGTCATGCGCACTGGCCTGTGTGAGGTCTTCCCCTATAGTATTTGCCGTTTGCCCTATATTTCTCTTATGTCTTGTCTAATTTTTATCAGTTTTAAATGAAACACCTTATACTTTTAGAATACATAAAATTTTATGTAAAATCAAGACATTTATATAAAATTTTATCTATTTATTTTTTATCTCAATAAATTCAATAACTTAGAAAAATCGTCAGGCATGTCAGCTTCAAAATGACAGGTTTCTCCACGCACAGGATGGACAAAAGAGATCTTGCCGGCGTGCAAGGCCTGCCGCGGAAAAGACAGAACATCGGCAATAACAGCCTCACTATACTCCGCCCGCTTTAATGCCGCCTGCACCGCCGTAGCCTGCGGACCATAGGCCGGATCGCCAATGAGAGGGTGTTTAATCGCCGCCATATGCACCCGGATTTGATGCGTTCTGCCGCTCTCAAGTTTACATTCCACCAATGCACAAGCCTCGCCAAATGTCTCGGTGACATGGTAAAACGTGCGCGCATCCTTACCTCCACGAACATTCACAGCCATTTTTTGCCGGTTGCGCGGATCGCGCCCAACGGTGTAATCAACGCTCCCTTTAATCGGCATCGGCACCTTCAACACTAGAGCATAATAAATCCGGCTCAAACTACGGTCTTCAAGCTGCGCCGCCAATCCTTGATGCGCCTTGTCATGTTTCGCAACAACCATCAAACCGCTTGTTTCTTTATCAAGACGATGAACAATTCCCGGCCGCATCACCCCGCCAATGCCCGACAAATCACCTGCGCAATGATGCAAAAGGGCATTCACCAGCGTCCCGTCATAATTCCCTGCGCCCGGATGCACGACCATCCCCGCCGCTTTGTTTAAAACCAAAAGGTCAGAATCTTCATAAACAATATCAAGCGCAATATCTTCGGGCTGCGGCTCTGCCTCCCTGAGCGCAGGAACCTGCAAAACAACCGTGTCCCCGCTCTGCACCTTGCGCGACGCCGCGACGCAAACCACGCCGTTCACACGCACATGGCCTTCATCAATCAGGGCCTGAACGCGCGCACGGGAAAGGTCATCTTGCAAAGCCGAAACCACTTTATCAATCCGCAATCCCGCATACGTTTCGTCGATAGTATAGCTATAGGTGCTGCTCATTACTCGCCCGGCGTTCTGAGTTTTTTCGGCACACAAGGATCTTCATAGGCATCCATAGCAGGAACCGCCACGACCCAGCCTTCACGCGAACGCGTTATGCTGCCTTCAGCATTTGTGGTCTCACCCGCTTCATCATTGTCTTGAACTTTTGATACTTCATCCATGTACGCCACCAGGCTGGAACCAATCAGAACCCGCTCTCCCGCCGGACCGATTATCATCTCACGAGCATCCGAAGCATCCGCATTAAAGAAATCACTGTTATCAAAAATCACACCGCGCGGATTAAGCGTCAGCAAGCGCACATAATCCTCTTCATCGACCGCGCTCGGTCGTCCCCTAAGCACCTTGTTCGCATCCATAACCACGCTCATTAAACCGTTTACAGACGCCGCAATATCCACGCCAGCATAATCATAATCGCCTGTAAAATATCTCTGCCAGGCAATGTCTCCGTTGCGTGCCTGCACGACCATCACCCACCCGGCGGTAAAACCATCAGCAACCAATGGATAAGCCTTACCCACAACCGCAATATAATCCTTGGCAAACGGTGTTGCTTTTGCAATTTGCGCCCCGGCCCCACGCGGATATTGCCGCTGCCAGATCACATTCCCATCCACATCAACAATCATCAACCAGCCAGTGCGACGCCCCTTCGCATCGTTGATATAGCCCGAAGCAATATACGTCCCGTCCGTCAGGGCCGAGAGGCCCAGTATTTCATTATCCGGCCCAGGCACATAAGAGCGTTTTGAAACCATTTGCGCTTTGCGGTTCAACCGGTAAATTATCGAAAATCGCGGCGCATCGGGCGCGCTACTCTCAACGCCGACCGCCAATAAGAACCCGTTTCCGTCAGACAAAGGAACCAACGCGCTAGCTGCCAAAGCGCCTTGCGGATGCTTCAAAACCTGCTCCGATTTAAAATCCCCCTCCAAATTAAAGAACCCGATCCACACTGCTTTCTTCACCTTGGGATCAGAAATCTGCGCCAGCACAACCAACTCCTCGCCGCGGCGGAACATCTGCTTCACATGCGTCAGATTTTGAACCTCATGCGTCTTTTCCCACACCGCGCGCCCACGCCGGTCAATCTCCGAAAACATCATAACCGGCGGTTTATCCGCCGCCACAATGCGCTCCCCCACAACAACAATATTGTCATTGGGCAGAACCTCTCCGGCCACAAAGGCCTCATCCAGCGTCTCATCATCGGTCGTATTGTCCCAGATGTTATAGGCCCCGATCGTCGGCGGCTTAAGCTTATAGATCACTTCCTCGTTAAGGTCGCATGACTGCGCACCCGCCTCGCCGGAAGAAAAAGCAAGGGCGGCAAATAATAAAACAAGGATTTTGAAAAAACATTTGGTCATTCTCATATCGGCATTATACTCAATTTTATAGAGCACGACGACCGCATAAATAAAATTAAGTCCTAAAAGAGTAGTACAGTTGAACACTTCCGGATCCGAGCCAGAGAAAATACGCCTCCTCATCATCAGCGATGCATGGTTCCCCCAGGTCAATGGCGTCGTCAGAACCTATGAACACCTCAGCGAAGAGCTTATCAAAATGGGCCATGAGGTCCGCGTCGTTGGGCCCTCAGACTTCCCCATGCGCATACCCATGCCGGGCTATAGCGAAATCAAACTCGCCATTGCGCCCTACGGACACTTGAAAAAAATCATTGAGGACTATGCGCCAAGCAGAATCCACATCTCTACCGAAGGCCCGCTCGGCTGGGCCGCGCGGCGCTATTGCCTGAAACACGGCCGCCCGTTCTCAACCTCATACCATACACAATTCCCCGACTACGTCGCCAAACGCCTGACAAAATTCACGCCGTTCCTCTACAAACATGTCCACGCAATCGCCAAAGCCGTGGTCCGCACATTCCACGCCCCATCAAAAGCCATGATGGTCGCAACACAAAGCCTGGAAAACACACTCAAAAGTTGGAACTTCAAAAACCCCATGCACCGCCTCACACGCGGTGCCAATCTTGACCTTTTCAAGCCCGGTGAAAAAACTAAATTCAACGATCTAAAACGTCCCGTTGCGCTTTATGTTGGCCGCGTCGCTATTGAAAAAAGCATCGAAGACTTCCTCGCAATGGACTGGCCCGGCTCCAAAGTCGTTATCGGCGACGGCCCCAGCCGCGAATTTCTCGAACGCGAATACCCGGACGCGATCTTCCTGGGCAATAAGACGGGACAAGACCTCGCCGAGCACTACCGCTCTGCCGATCTCTTTGTCTTCCCCTCCAGAACCGATACGTTCGGTATCGTTCTAGTCGAGGCCCTAGCCTCTGGCTTGCCCGTCGCCGGCTACACAGTCACAGGCCCCATCGACATTATTACCGAAGACTTCCTGGGCGCACTCAGCAACGACAACCTCGCCGACGCTGCCCAGCGCGCCTTAACCCAAGGTACCCCCGAAGCACGCTCAGAGCACGTCAAAACCCACTACACTTGGGAAAACACCGCCCGCCAATATCTCGACGCGCTGTATAATAAAGTGAAATAAACCCGCCTAAAATACGCCAAAAACGTCAAAAATTAGGCTGTGCATAAATCACCCGCAAATTTGCTCAAAGCCGCATTTTTCATGTACTCTATAAGGGTGAGTTCTTCACATTCAACATAGACCTTTTCGGTTGCACTATATGTATTTCAAAGCCACAAACGCTGTACAGAAAACATATTATAGATCTGTCTTCCTCTCAGATTTTCACATGGGAGCCAAATCTTTTGACGCCGCCGCTTTGTTGGACTTCCTGAACAAAACCGAATGCCGCTATCTCTTCCTCGCCGGAGACATCATCGACGGATGGAAACTCAACAAGCGCTGGTACTGGACCAAAGATTGCTCCCGCGTTATCGAAGCCTTGGTCAAAAAACGCGATGAAGGCACAAAAATTATTTACCTGCCCGGCAATCACGACGATGAAATCCGCCGCTTCCTGCCGCTCGCCAGAAACGAAATTGGCCGCCGCCTTGGTATCAAGATCAAAGAAAAAGCCGTCCACACGATGGCCAACGGTCAAAAATTCCTGGTCCTGCATGGCGATCAATTCGACCGCAAAATCCTGCGCGGCCCGCTCTCCAAATGGGGCGACAGTCTCTACGATTGGATCACTGAGAGCTTCGGCCTCCATCAAAAAGCCCCCCAAGTCTTAATCAAAGGAAGGCTCAAGCCCTTCTCGCTTGCAAAATCTTTAAATAAGCACGGCCAATGGGCACTCTATCTTTTGAACAATTTCGAAACCGCCGCCTATAAAATGGCCCAGCAATACGGCGTCCAAGGCCTCATCTGTGGCCACACCCACATCCCCGCCATCAAACACATCAAAGACATCACGTTTGCCAATGCCGGCAGCTGGCTTAATCAGGGCCACACGGCATTGGTCGAAACAGCAGACGGAAACTTAACATTGGTCGACTGGCCCTCAAGCCATGAAAATATCGGAGCGCTAGAACTTCTGTATAACGACCGCCCAAGTCAGGTGAGGCTCATCGACCCCAAACCTGAATTCAGCGCAAAAACGCAGCTCATCATCCGCCTACTCAAAGAAGTCTGGCCGGAAAAACGCTCAGACAAACTGGAATACGCCCCCCCACCCCGCTATATCGTCGAGATTCAAGGCCGCGACCGCGTCCGACTTAACACGCAAAATATTGGCATCGCCTACAGACCCGATAAACGCCCCATCAACCTGGCCACAAAAATATTTCTACGCATGCGCCCAAAGCCATTCCCTGTAGAGATCAGTTAGCTGTAAAGCACAAAAACCAAACAATCATTGCAATATCCCTTAAAATCTCTATAAATCACCCAATTAAAATTATGGCAGACACATTAACATGGCCCATATCTTGATAGCAGAAGATGACACATCCATGCTCGGCTTCCTGAAGCTGGCACTGGAAAAGGCTGGTCATAGCGTGCATACCGAAGAAAATGGCGTAGACGCGCTCAAAACCTTGGAAAGTGATACCAGTTTTGACCTCCTTCTCACTGATATCGTCATGCCCGGCATGGATGGCATTGAACTCTCGCAGCAAGCCACAAAGCTCAAACCGGACCTCAAAGTCATGTTCATCACCGGTTTTTCCGCCGTTGCTGTGGGCAAAGAAGACTTTGATGAAGAAAAGGCCAAAATCCTCTCTAAACCTTTCCACCTCAACGATTTAGTGCAGCAGGTCGAAACCCTTCTGGCCGCTTGACTTCATAGAACAAATATCGCTATAGTCCGCCTACTAAAAATGGTGTGGGTGGTTAGCTCAGCGGTAGAGCACTACCTCGACACGGTAGGGGTCACAAGTTCAATCCTTGTACCACCCACCATTTTCAAATGTTTTCAAAAATCAGAACATTTTTCAGATATCCTCATAACCAGTCACTGGCGTTATGAAGATAACGCATACAGCAAAGAAATCAGGGAGGCCTATAGCCCCCCTGACTATTCAAAATAAAATCGACGAAATTACATACCTGTAAAATAATCACTAATGTCTATTGTCACCGTCTCACTCATAACAGAGCCAGAGTCAATCAACGATTCCATAGTAAGCGGCGTTTCATGCTTGAAATTAATCACATCATGCGCCTGGTCGTTAACATTCATAATCAGGGTGTAGACGTTTGCGTATTTATTCGTCAGCTCAAGGCTGAAAATATCCAGAACATCTGCAGGATCACTACTCAGTTCAAGATTAGCTTCATCAAGCAGATGTGAGATATCGAACTTATCTTTACCCAGCTCAAAGCCGCTATAAATAGTGTCGACGCCGCTTTCATAATGACTGAGAACAAAGATATCATCGCCAGGCCCGCCTTGGTATCTGTTGGAACCAGCTCCACCGTAAAGAATGTCGTTACCATTCCCACCTTGCAGATAATCATCACCATCGCCGCCAATCAGGATATCATCGCCATCCCGGCCCAACAGACGGTCATCACCGGCATCACCAATCAGAATATCGCGGTCATCCGCTCCGGATAATACGTCATTACCATCGCCACCGGACATGAAATTCTTACCGATACCATGACCAAACGCGTTGATAAAATCATTACCTGCGCCGCCAAAGACGACGTCTTCGCCATTTTTGGCCCAGATTTCATCATCACTGTCCGTACCCATGATAACATCATCAGCGTGTCTACCATAAAATCTCTCGCCCTCGATCCCGTGAGCGGTGAGAGTAGGCTCAACGCTCATAGAACTCATGGCTGCTATATCATCCAATGTCAAAATTTGAGGCACTTGTTCATTGACAACAGGTTCGCCAACACTGTCTGTAACCGTTTCTGTCTCAGTCTCTGTCTCTGTGTCCACAACGTCATCACTTTGATCGTTGTCTGTATCCTCAACGACCTCTTCAACAACTTCCTCTGAAGCGCCTGGGACAACAACTTCAGTTTCTGCATCGCCTCCTAAAGAGTAACCATTGAGGATTTCATCATGTGTGAGCGCATCGCTATACATTTTGACATCATGAACCAGGCCATCGAATGACGCACCCCAAGGATTGCCGACATAAAAGCCCCAGCTTTGAGTAGCTTTTGTATTACCGGTCATCGATGTTTCGCCTACAACCTGACCATCCACATACATAGTTGTTGTTTCCGTGTGCTTATCATAAGTTACGGTAATGCGGTGTTTATCCGTATCTGTGATACCGGCACCTTGTGAACCCAAAGAAAAGTTCTGGTTTTGGTCATTTGTTAGATTAAAAACAACCTCACCATTTCCAAGCACTGTAATCATAAAGGATTTACCAATACTTAAAACCTGTCCGCCGGAGGTCGCTGTATTTTTGGACACAACAACATCAAGTGTGATTTGATCATGGTTAAAAAGCTGGGAACTGCCTCGGGATACATCAACAATCTCCCGAACACCTGGATTATAAGCATAGCTGCCATCAGATTGAAGTTGAACACCATCCGGATTTTTAACTGTCAAATTCGATGCATAAGAAGAGGCATCGGAAACGCCATCCGTTGAAAAATCGAGATCCAACAGCAAAGGATCTTTAACAATCGCCAAAGTTTTTGTCGTATCTGTTGTTCCGTCCTTGTGAATAACTGTTAATGTTGCATTATAGTTTCCATGGTCAGCATACATATGCTGAACGACCAAACCTTCGGCAGTATGGCCATCACCGAAATCCCATACAAACCGTGCATCCTGTGCATCCACCAAGCCATTTGAGTTGGCTGTCAAACTCGCATCGAACTTGATTACTGTTGGCCCCTCCGTTGGCATCGGCTCTCTAACAATAAGAGCTGTCAGGTCATCTGGATATGTATTAATTGCCAGACGCTGCGAACCATATACAGTTCCATCTTCCTTAACCAAAATGCTGTCTGGATTTACCAACAAATCTTCCAGACTTATGTCTTTATCATTGAAGGAATTTAGGAAGAGCTTGCCAGTGTAATTGGAGAATTCGCTAAAAGCATCATTCGTAAAGAAGTTATCCTCCAGCCTGTCAGCAACAGTACCACCTTTGAGAGTAATTTGGCCTGGAACAATATTATTATAAATTTCAACACTGGTTCCATGACTGACAGAGATATTAGGCGACATAGTATCTCTCTCACCTTCAGCAAAGGTATCATCGTCTATAAGCGTATTGTTTTTAACAATAAGGCCATCTACATAACCAACAACAATCGTGTTGCCGTGCGCATTCAATATAACGTTATCTTCAATCGTGATCTCTTTATAATTATGTTCGGGATATGCGCCACCGTTTAAATCATTCAATTCATTTCTCATGAATATAGCCTGCGCATAATAATCCCCATTCAGGAAATTATTGCCACTGATTGTAATATTTTCTGCACCCCGTGTCTGGTTGTTTGTCCAGAACTGAATGTAATCAGCGTGCGTGAAGGGCGAGGACAAATGATTTTCGAATGTATTTCCCGAAATCACGCCATTGACTGTGCCCGGAAAACGCAAGAAGTCCCCTTGGTTGGTATGTAAATGGTTATCCGTGAATGTAACATCTGTATTATTTTGAAATGCAATTGCAAAATTGAAATTGCTGACTTCATTACCTGAAAAAGTAATACCCGTATTAAATCGGAAAGAAGCCCCATCATTTCCAAGATCGGAAGCAACCTCCGGATGCTTCTCAGCTGTCCCGACAAACTTGGAGTTTGTAAAAGAAATGTTGGTTGCAACGTTTACATTAAGAGCGTTTGCGTGATATCCGCCTGTACTATCGTTGACTGTGTTAAATACAACATTATCAAAGCTTATATTATTGGAATATGCAATATTGACACTACCTATCGTCGGCGGATTTTCTGGGTCAGCTGATGTGATGGTAACCGGGCTATCAAAATTAAGCTCTCCAGCCAATCCTGTTTTCGTATATTTATCTTTAAGCTCTATATAATTGTAATGCCCCGCCGCCAATTCAATGCGGTCACCGCCCACTGCCAATTTCATAGCTGAATAAAGTTCAGTTACATTTGATACTTTATATATAGTCATCACACACACCTTTTGTTTTTTATGAAATGCTAATCATTTAAAAATTAGCTTAATTATTTATTACCATAATAAATTTTACCTTTTTTTCCCGTAACCACCTAATTTTCAGTGCTTACATGACAAAAAGAGTAATCAATTTGTATTTTTGAGGTATTAGCCACAACCTAGCAACGTGGCTCTTAATATAATAATTACATAATATATGCCAAAGGTCATGTTTTTTCGTTTCGAATTTATCTTATATTTTAAGTACATAGGAAAACCGGGCGCTGTAGCCTAGTTCTTAAGATTATAAAAGCTTTTTAAAAATAGCCCCGTGAGCATTATTCATAGATAAAAGGGGCCCATCGATCGTCATTGGGCTGATAATCGCTGGGCATAGGGTCCTCACCGGACAAACAAATGAAAACATCGCGCATAATCCGCGTGCTGCTGTAAGGATTGTGATTGAATTGCTCAGTACAAACATCAGCGGGCATAATAGCATTGATGACCCCGTGACGGTCCTGCACAGCCTGCTCATATGACAAAGGATAACTCGTATCAGCGTCATCCGCGCTATATATAAGCGCATCCCCGTCTATGCCACCTGTTTGGCCGAAAATCCCCTTTGAAACCATAGCTCCATGATCCCCAAAAACGATTGTGATGGAATCAGGATCATTCTCTTTAATAGCCTGCAACAGCTCTACAAGAGGGGTCACAACCTTCAAAGAGTTTTTGGTAAAATATTCCCGATAGTCAACCCGGTCCTTTTCCTTCCTATAATCGATTGTGAGCTTGGCATGCCCAGGCGCATAAATATATGTGTAGGTAAACCAGGGTTCCGCCGATTGCCCAGCAATTCTGACGCGCTCATGAAGCATTTCAAAATAGGATACCGGCTGAATTCGGTTCCACTTTTTGGCCTCTTTTTGGACATCATCCAGGCAATAGCCCATAAAACCATATTTTTTCTCAACATGCTGACACAGCCCCTGGACATCGGCCACACCATAAAAATCAAGTTTCCGTCCCGCATCACCAAAATAACTGGTCTTATACATGAACTGAATCTTATAACCATTATGACGCAGAATTTCATAAACAGGATTTGGGACCTGATCACGAATAAAGCCGGCACTTTCACTGACTGTATTATAATGCTCTTTGTCCAAAGCCAGCGCCAAATTCAAAGACCGCCTTGTGGGAATATTCTCTGCAAAAGTATTGGGAACAAACCTCAAACCTTCACGCTTAATCGCCTCAATATAAGGCACGTTTTTCACGCCAATCACATCCTTTGCAACAGCCTCAGGAATAAGCGCATCAAAAGAAATCAGATAAATGTTCGGCTTCTCTTTAAAGTCCACCATCTTGATAAAAGGCGGCATCCGGTCCCATAAGCCCTCGAGCGATTTGAAGCCGGAATTCACAAACTGCACCACAATAAAGAAAATCATAATGCCGCTGAAGACATGCATGAATTTGATAAAATTCTTATTACGAATAATATAAGCCGCCCCAACCACCGCCGTAATCACCGCAATCATAGCAGCAAATTTAACACCTTCTAATCCGCCGAAACGCGAATTATGCACGATAATCATTGTGAACAAATTATAAGACGTAAACCCGATCGCCGCCCCATAAGACAGCCATGTAAAAACTTTCGCAAAACGTCCTAGAAAATATAGCACACCTACAGCCGTCAACTGCAAAAGCAAAAAGCCGAGAACATAGATGATAAAAACGCCCTTCTCACTCCCGCTAAACTCCGCATGGTTGAGCAACATCGTCCAAAGAAGGGCAATCACAGTTGAAAGCCCCAAAAACGTCATATGTCTGTACTTGGCAAGAGTCTCTATCGAAGGCATATCATCCCCTTATCTAGTCTACAAAATGATTAGAAGTTCACTGTCTCTTGGGTTTCAGGCTATAAAGACAGCGATGCTTATTCGCCATATCTGTTTTGCCTTCAATCTCAAACACCGTGCTAAAAGCTGCCTCAAAGGCCTCTTTTGTGTAGTGCGGATAGGCGTCACTTTTATTCGTCAAAAGCTTCTGGAATTGGCTGTCCTCACGATCAACAAATTCTAAAAGCACATCCGCGCCAAAACTGGAAAAATACTCCGCCAGCATCTGAAACGGAATATTATAGGTCACCGTCAAATGGTGAATAACCGCCAACGCAACAATCATATCCGGCTTTGATCGCTCCTCCAGCTTCTTACGCTCTTCATTCGCAAACCCCAGCGCAGGCGAAGGATTAGACAGATCCAGCACCAACGGGTAGCTGTTCGTCACATTGTCCTTGCGGTTCTTGCGGTAATTAAGATCCACCGCCGCATAGTCAATATCCATCGACACAACCATATCCGCATGCTTGGAAATAATGCGCGAAAAATGCCCGTTATTCCCGCCAACATCCCACACGCATTTATACTTCTTACCGGAAACAGCCTTCTCGATAATGGCCTCTTTCTCTTCGAACGCGCCCGCATCGTAATTCGTGTTGTGGTAATAATCATGCCACTCCGTATCATATTTCGGCGGCTTAATCCCCTCAACAACGCGCTTGAGATGCTCCAGATAAGCCTTTTGATTACCCACGGGCTTTTTGCCATCGGCTGCCTTCTTTTTCAAAACTTCACGCTCACTGACGGATTTTTTGTTCTTATTCGCATTGATGAGATAATTATGCAGATAAATATGCAGAAAAATCGCAGGCTTGAACCGCGCAAAGAACGGCAACGCCACACAAGCCTCGGATAGCTCAATCCCATCCAAATGCGTGCAAAAATGTTTGTTCGCATTGAATCCGCGATAAGAAATCATCCAAAGCGGCGCCAGAAAATGCTTACAGAATTGGGAATACGGTCGCCACGGCAAAGTGTTATCCGATGGCTCAAACGATGTGTGATCAATAAAAATCATCCGCCCCTTATATTGCTGGGCATTAAACGCCGTCGCATCCTTAAGCGTCAGCCCATAATCCAGCGCCAGCAAACAAATATCCAGCGTCAACAACGCCGCATCCTTAAGCTGCTCAAACCCCCACTCATATGGATAAGAAATCAGCGGCACAGGATCAAGCTTAAGCAAAGCCCCGCCATCGGGCGCATCACCATTCGCAGGGGTAAACGGAACAAGCAGCCCGCGCGATACGGCCTCCTTGAAAAAGTCCTGATAATTATCTTGAAGAATTGCCGCGTTTTTGTTGAGAACACAGCGATGCACATCACCGTTAATATACGCGATGTAACCATCCGGATCGCGGTAAGAAGACGGCTCTCTTTTCATGCTTACTCTTTGGAGTCAGCAGCAGTCTCTGTCGCTTCAATGTTGTTGGTAAAACCGTTGCCCTTAAAAAAATTCTTAAGCTTTGTTGTCCAGTCTCTCCAAATCACCATAAAGGCAAAGAAACCACCAACAATCGCCTGCAGGATCAAACCACCAATCGCAACGTCAATATACGCATACGCGGGCGTCGCGATAGTAACCAATATAAAAGCAGCCAGTAAAATTCGTATCATCGCTTCACTTCAACATCTAAGGGTTAAGAAATTCACGGCCAGAGATTAAAGAGCTTTACCTTTGATGTACAGGTTTTTTTGAGAATCGTTCACAAGCAAATCCATACGAAAACTTATAATTTAACATAAATTAAAACAAAAAGAGGGTGTCAAAAGATCCATCACGCGCTATACTATAGTTTGATAGTTTCTTATCACCTCTCACATCGGTGCTTCATGCCATATCAAATTAAAAATAACCTACTGACTTTTTTAACACTTTTTGCATTCGCCATCATAGGCATGGCATCACAGGGTTATGCACAGGGTGCGATGGATGCGGATAACAAACCCGTGGACATCATCCCAGCCCACACGCTGGAAGGCTCAGAGGTTGATTTAAACGCATTCCAAGACACACATGGCCCTCTAAAATTGACACCCGACAAATCCGAATTGATCCGCCTCCCTGAAAAAGCTGGTTCTATTATAATCGGAAACCCTGACCACTTAAGCATTCTGGCGGACTCGGCAAAAACGCTTGTTCTAGTTCCCAAATTACCGGGTGCGACCTCTGTGACTGTCCTTAATATGGAAGGCAAGCTCCTGTTGCAGCGCCATGTCATCGTCTCCAGCCCGAAAGAGAAATACGTTCGTATCCGTAAATCCTGCGCAAGTGGTACTGAAGGCTGCGAAGCAACAAGTGTATATTATTGCCCCGATATGTGTCACAAAGTAACCGTACCGACACTACAAGACGCAAAAGCATCTGAAGACGCGCAGCAACCAGGCTTAGAAGGTGTAGCAGGTATGGGAGCAGGGGCTGCTTCTTCACAAGAAACTGTAGACCAGGGACCAGCAAACTAAACCAACACAATACAAGAGCACAACAGACATGACATCACGTAAACCTTCCAAGCTTATCTTAGCCTTAAGCGCATCAATTCTTTTAACAGCCTGTCAAACAGGAAAAAGCATTGAAGCAGGCCCAGCCAGTGAAACACAGGCAGAAAAAATCGACTCCGCTCTGCAACGTGCAGCAACCTCCGCTAGTCGCGCTGGTAGCACAGAACAATCATTAGCCATGCTGGAGAAAATCTACAAAAGAAACAGTGAAGATGAACAGGCAGCTCTTGATTATGCTGCGGCCCTTCGCAAGGAAGATCAGCTCAACCGCGCAGCAATCGTCATCGCACCATTTGCCAATGATCCTAACTCATCCTCAGCTGTTAAAACAGAATACGCCGGCATCGCTCTGGCGCAGGGACAATATCAGGAAGCTGAAAAATATGCCCAAAAAGCCATCATTCAGGATGAAAAGAACGCCATGGCTTACCACTATCTGGGTATAGCTTTGGACACACAAGGCCAGCATGAAAAAGGCGAGCGCGCGTTCCGCAAAGGCCTTGAGCTTTGGGAAGGCGACCCAACAACAATCATGAACAATCTGGCCCTGAATTTAGCCTCTCAAGGCTATCTCGATGAAGCCGCAGAGATCTTGCAAAAAGCCCGTGTTGTTGCACCGGGCCGCAAGGAAATCGAACGCAATCTACGCATCATCACGGCCCTGCAACAATCTAATGGTACACCTGTACCAAAACCGGCTGTAAAACCGCCCCCTGTCGAAGAACTTTAATCTCAGAGCCTTCAAAACAATCACTATCAAGCGAAAATACAAAGTCGCTTAATTTTGCTTTTGCAGTAAGCGCAAGCGGCGACGAGTAGAAAGCCTACTTTAGACGCGCACAAAGCAAAACATCGTTTTATTTGTAAACTCTAAAGCGTGCACTGCACAAGCAAAAGGAAGTGACTTTACCCGCCCATCGCTGCGCTGGCTTGAATACCAGCAGGGCCTAAGATGATGATAAACAAGGCAGGCAGGAAACACAGGATCATCGGCACCGTCAGCTTTGGTGGCAAAGACGCCGCTTTTTGCTCAGCCGCCGCCATACGCATATCACGCAATTCATCGGCCATGACGCGCATCGCCTGCGAAATCGACGTACCATATTGCTCAGCTTGAATAAGCGCGGTCGCAAAGCTCTTCGCCCCACCGCTTCCAACGCGCCGTGCAAAATCCTGCAACGCCTGTCGACGATCATTCAGCATCGCCATCTCCGCACTCAAAATCCCAAGCTCCTCAGCCAGCGTCGGGGAATGCTCCGCCACTTCTTCGGCCACGCGGTCCACAGTTTGCTCCAAACCAATCCCGCCCTGCACACAAATCAGCATCATGTCGAGCGAGTCAGGAAACGCCAGATTAATCTCTTCCTGGCGCTTCTGGATCATGTTTTTAATGATAATATCCGGCAGCTTATATCCAAAAAATGCTGCGCCCATAATAGAGAAAAACTTCGTTCCATCTGAAATTTCTTTCTCCGCACCAGAGATAATCAACATAATAAATAAGCACAAAACAATAGGCACAGCACCCTTAGCGATCATGAATTTAAGCGGCGCCGCAGGGTTACGAATACCCGCCTGCAAGAGCTTACTGCGGATCTTCTCACCCATATCACCGGCAAGTTCCTGCACCTTGTAAAACCCCGCCATAGACTCACGTGCCGACACATTTTCCTGCTTAATCACCTTACCTTGGTTCTCACGTGCCGCTTCAAAAAGCGCTTTTCGTTTCTTCTCAATAACCGCTCGATACCGGTCCCGCTGCTCTGTCTTATTCAAAAAAGGAAGCGCAAATGCTGCAAAAGATACCGCAGCAAGCAAAGCCGTCACAATCGTAATCATCACTTCATCAGCCATATCAATATGCCTTCCTAAACCTTAAAATTAATCATCTGCTTCATAATAAAGACCCCAACCCCCATCCATACAATGGCCCCGGTCAGCAACATCTTTCCGGTAGGGTTAGTAAACAAAATCGAAATATATTCATAGTTCACAAAATATAAACCGCCCGCCACAA
>CAYGNI010000009.1:0-36434 GCA_964351195.1 uncultured Micavibrio sp. | reverse complement strand
TCATGTGGCGGGTGCGTTGAAGCATCATTTCATCGATAAAGATGTCACGTTGATACGGATGTCCGGGCGGCCCGTTTATGGATTTGTGGCGTTGTTATTTTTGGGTGGCGCGATCTTTTTATGGCAGGAAAGCGCAACTCAAAAAGGTGAAATTGATGAGGTCAATGATTCTCACATTGCGGCTCAAAATATAGATGAGGCGAACGCGATATCGGGTAATCAGAGTGAGTGGGTCATTGATCCGGATCAGAGTTCTGTTGCATTTACGTTCCGGCAGTATGGGAGTCCCGTTCAGGGGTCATTTGATTCGTTTGGTGGGCGCATTGTTTTTGACCCGGATGATCTGGACGCGTCTCATGCTGAAATTCACATCCCGGTTTACAATATTTCAACGGGGAGTGAGGACCGCGATGCGCAAGCTCTATCCTCTGCGTGGTTTGCGGCTGACACATATCCAGAGATTGTTTTTACATCCGAGCGGTTTGAAGCCGCGGGCGGCGGCGAAAATAATTATGTCGTGTACGGGCAATTGAAAATCCGGGATGTATCCTTGCCGATATCCTTTCCTTTTTCTTTGGATATTGCGGATACGCAAGAGGGGCAGAACCTAGCGCAGATGGATGCGCAGCTCACGCTGCAAAGGCTTGATTTCGGGGTCGGGCAGGGGCAGTGGGAGACTACGGAAGCCATTGATAATGATGTTAAAATTGAACTTTCCGTTCTGGCGGTCAGGGATTCAGCGCGTTAGGCCCCGGTGTTGTCATTTTGGGCTATGATTCTTGGTTTTTACGCGTTAAGCTCTTTCTTATGAGAAAGCTTTATCACCTCTGGTTACACCCTTTTTCGCGTAAGGTCAGGATTGTTTTGGCCGAGAAGAAGCTCGATTTTGATCATGAAATTGAGAAAATTTGGGAAAGACGCGTTGAGTTTCTGGCCCTGAATCCGGCGGGTGATGTGCCTGTTTTGATCGAGTCCGACGGGACGACGCTTTCGAATTCTCAAGTCATTTGCGAATATCTTGAAGAGGTTTACCCGGAAGTGAATTTACTAGGGCATGACCCTGTGCAGCGTGCGGAAACGCGAAGGCTGGTTGGGTGGTTTGATGTGAAATTCAACCGTGAGGTTTCGGATAACCTTGTTGGTGAGAAGCTGATGAAGCGGTTTTTGAAGCTGGGTGAGCCCCATGGGCCTTCGGTGCGGGCGGGGCATGCGAATATTCATTATCACCTCGATTATATCGGGTTTTTGACAGAGAAGCGTGAGTGGCTTGCGGGCGATCAGTTCTCATTGGCGGATATTGCGGCGGCGGCGCATTTATCGTCGATTGATTATATCGGTGATGTGCCGTGGGAAGAGCATGAATCCGCGCGTGAATGGTATGATAAGGTCAGAGCGCGTGAGAGTTTTAAACCGTTATTGGAAGACCGTATTCCGGGGTTTGAGCCAGCCGGCCATTACGAAGACATGGCTTCTTAAACGGGTATAAGATTTAATTTGAACAGGGTTACACTATCATGAGTGAGCACAATAAGCTCTTCTGCTTTGGATATGGATATAGCTGCGATTACCTTGGCCATGCTTTGTCCGAGCAGGGCTGGTCTGTGGGCGGCACTACGCGTGATCCGGAGAAACGGGACATGCTGCGTGCGCGCGGCATTGATGCGCATATTTTCGATTATGAGCGGCCTTTGCCTGACCCTCTTTATGTTTTGCGAGATACAACGCATATCGTGATATCCACGCCGCCTGGCGATGACGGTGATCCTACGTTCTTAATGCATGCGCATGATATTTTGCAGTTGCCGAACCTTCAGTGGGTTGGGTATTTGTCCACGACCGGGGTTTATGGTGATCGCGATGGGGAGTGGGTGGATGAAAGCTCTGAAATAAGACCGAATAGCAAGCGCGGTTCGCGAAGGGCGCGTGCGGAGGAGCAGTGGTTTTCATTGCAGGAGAACGAGGGTTTGCCTGTTCATAGTTTTCGTTTAGCAGGAATTTACGGGCCAGGGCGCAGTGCGCTGGATACGATTCGGGCGGGCGCGGCGCGGCGTATCGATAAGCCTGGTCATGCGTTTAGCCGTATTCATGTTGAGGATATTGCGCAGGTGTTGATTGCATCCATGTATAATCCCAATCCGGGGCGGGCGTATAATGTATGCGATGATCTTGCGGCGCCCAGCCATGAGGTGATTGCGCATGCGTGCGAATTGCTGGCGCGTCCGGTCCCGCCGTTGATCCCGTTTGACGAAGCCGATATGTCGCCGATGGCGCAGAGCTTTTATAACGATAATAAACGTGTCAAGAACATGCGCATTAAAGAAGAGCTGGGTGTGAATTTGAAATACAAAAACTATATCGACGGGCTGCAGGCGTGTTTGGATGCGGAAGATTACGCGCTGTCTCTTTTCAAAATCAAAACATCTTAAGCCTTAAGCGGCTTCGGCGTCGCGTTCTAGGGCTTCGTACGGGAGGCGGACAGTGACGGTAGTGCCTACGTCTAGTTTGGAGTCTATAAATAGCATGCCACCATGAAGTTCGGCGAGTTCTTTGGTGATGGCGAGGCCGAGGCCGGAGCCTTCGTGTTCGCGGGCGTAAGAGGATGAGACCTGTTCAAAGGGCCGGGTGATGGTGGCGAGTTTATTGGCGGGGATGCCGATGCCGTTATCGATGATTTTCATGGCAACGTAATCGTCACGTTTGTGGCATTCGAGCGTGATCTGGCCATTTTCTTTTGAGAATTTTACGGCGTTGGAAAGCAAATTGAGGATGATTTGCAGTACGGCGCGGCGGTCGGCGATTATGGTGATGTTTTCGTCCTCCATAGGCGCGGCGACGATTTTCAGGTTTGATTCCAGTGCGCGGCCTTCCATCATATGGATGGCGAGTTTGATGGTTTTGACGAGGTTGATTTCCTCAAGCAGGAGTTCGTATTTTCCGGCCTCGATTTTCGACATGTCGAGAATGTCGCTGATAAGGTCGAGAAGGTGCTCGCCGCTGTTGCGGATGCCGCCGATATAATCGAGATATTTTTCATTGCCGATGGGACCTAGGAGCTGGCGTTCGATCATCTCGGAAAAGCCGATGATGGCGTTAAGCGGTGTGCGAAGTTCGTGGCTCATATTGGCGAGGAATTGGGTTTTTGCGGCGTAGGCGCGCTCGGCCGCATCCTTGGCGTTTTTAAGTTCGCGCTCGTAGAGCATGCGTTCGGTCATGTCCTGCATGATGCCGAAAAGGGCGATGACTTCGCCGGAATCGTTCATCGAGCAGCGTCCTTCGGAGCGGATGAAGCGTTCTTCCCCATCGGGGCGGGTGATAGAGAATTCCACGTCGTAGTCGTTTTCTTCGATGATCGCGCGTTGCAAGGCCTGGTTTACACGGTCGATGTCGTCGCGATGAACCATCTTGTTCATGCTTTGCAGCGTGGGTTCGAAGCTTTCGGGGTCAACGCCGAAGATGCGGTAAATTTCAGCTGACCATTCGATTTCGTCTTCGTCTAGAACCCAGCGCCAATGGCCCATGCGGCCGAGACTTTCAGCCTGGAGGAGTTGTTTTTCGTGGCGCATAAGCGCTTTTTCCTGGGTCTTGATGTCGGTGACGTCCTGACCTGTGCAGTAGAACAAGCCGTCTTTTTCACCGAGGCGCCATTGCATCCAGAGCATGTGGCCTTGAGTGGTTTTGATGCGGCCTTCGAAATCTATAGACGGGGTTTGGGATGTGTCGGTTTCATCAAGTGAGAGGCTGCGGAGTGTGTTTTTGATCGCGGGGCGGTCTTCTTCTTCGAAGAGGTCGATGAAATTCTCGTTGGTTTCACCCAGGCCTAGTTTACGGCGAAATGTTTCGTTGGTGCGGCGGATCTTACCTTTTTCATCAATGATGAGGCAGATGTCATGAGAGAGGTCGAGAAGGCGTTCGATTTGCGGCGTGATGCTGGCTGTAGACTCATTGTTTTGAAAGGTATGAGATTTGCCTTGAGTTTGTGAGCCGATGAGGTAGCGGCGGTTTTCGCCGGCATCCAGCCAGTCGAATTGGAATTGAAAAGCTTCGATGTGGCCGTTGATATGGACGTTATGGACGCCGGAGCGGATCCCTGAGGGGGTTTCGATGGGGCGCTCAAAGCGCAGAATCTGTGTGAAGTCCTGCTGCGCGGTTTCTTGTTCTGAGAGATGGGATAGGTTGAGGAAGGCCTTGCTGGCGTAAACGATTTGTCCGTCTTCAGCCATAGCGATGCGGGCAACGTCCTCGTTCATCGGCGCGGCGAAAGGTGATTGTGAGGAGTCCTGGTCGGACTCGGATTTTTTCTTAAGCAATGAAAACATAATTTAATACGGGACGTGTCAGATTTGAGCACTGCGTAAAGCTTAAGTGATTATTGGGGCGGTTTACAAGGAAAAAAGATCCCCGCTTTCGCGGGGATGCTTGTTAATCTATCAGGTGTTTTGGTTTAGTAGGCGTATTTCACCGAGCAGCCATAAGGTTGGCTGCGGGGCGTGCGTACTTCATTGCCGGATACAAGGTCGTCAACAGCAGCGAGGACATAGTTTTCCGCGCCTTCGATTGTGGCCGGGTTAGGGCTGGAATTGCTGTCAATCGCACCAACATAAGCGAGAACACCGTTTGTATCGATGATGAACATATGCGGCGTTGTTTTAGCGTCATAGAGTTTGCCAATTTTGCCGCTGGCATCGAGGATTTTCGTGGTGATGATTGCGCCGGCGTCTTCGACGATCTGTGCTGCTTCTTCAGGGGTTGTGTTGCCCTGACGGCCTTCGGCGGAGGAAACGATTGTCACCCACTCAACGCCCTGATCTTTAACGGCCTTTTGAACCTTTTGCATGTTACCGGAGTTGTAGTGTTTCATCACAAAGGGGCATTGGTGGTTGGTCCATTCTAGCACGACGATCTTGCCTTTGTGGTCGGCGAGGTTAAATTCGTTGCCGTCGATATCAGTGGCTGTGAAGCCCGGAGCAGCTTGTCCTACTTCCGGGGCGGCTTGGGCCGGCGTCATTGATGTTGATAGGACGGGTATGGCTATGATTGCGGCTAAGGCAAAAAGTGCAAGTGTCTTACGCATGGTTTTAAATCTCCTTTTTTATAATCTCACGCAGTATTCCAGGTTTTAAAAGTTGGGGTAGAATTACAGGTTCCGGTCTTTCTTTAGTGTTTTCGTTTCTAGGGCCATAGTAAACATAGATTGGTACGCCATTGCGTCCATAAGTGTTCAAGAATGTTGTGATGACCGGATCTTGGTTTGTCCAATCGCCAATCAAATATTGAACGTTATTCGCTGTGAAAAGTTCCCTGGTTTCATCAATATTGATGGCCAATGCATGATTGACTTTGCAGGTGATGCACCAGGCGGCGGTCATCTCGACGAAAATAGCATCGTCGCCAGCCAATAGTGTTTCGAGTTTTTCGGGGGAGTATACGTCGCCGAATTTGAGAGATTCTTTCTGAATGGCCGGATTGGTTTGTGATGAGGATTCTTTGATCCCCAACAGGGCGGCGGAGAGAAGGCTCAGGGTTGCGGTTATAGTGACCAATTTTTTGCCGATGGCCGAGGTTGGTTTGTGTTTTAAAACCCATATACCAAATGTAATGGCGGCCATACCGGTTAAGATTTCCAGGACACCCATCGGGCCTGATTGCTGGCTCAGGACCCAGACGAGCCAGATGGCAGACAGGAACATCGGGAAAGAGAGGGCCTGTTTAAACACAATCATCCATGGCCCTGGTTTTGGTAGAATGTTTCTAAAGGCCGGAATAAACGAGAGCAGTAGATAAGGTAATGCCAGTCCAAAACCGAGGGCGGCGAAGATGATGAGGTTTACGATTGCGGGTTGCGTGAGGGCGAAGCCAATCGCGCCGGCCATGAAGGGCGCGGTGCACGGCGCAGCAACGATTGTTGCGAGAACGCCGGTGAAGAATGAATTGGAAAGGCCGGTGCCTTGAGTGAGTTTGCCACCTATATTGGCAAGTTTACCGGAGCCAAGCTCAAAGAAGCCCATCAGGTTCAGGCCGATTAGGAATAAGAGATAGGCCAGGAATGCAATAACGGTCGGGCTTTGGAGCTGGAAGCCCCACCCGATCCCGGCGCCGAGGCCCTTGAGTATGAGTAAAAGTGCGGCGATAGCGATGAAGCTTGAGACCACACCAGCTGTGTAAACGAGGCCGTGTTGCTTGGCGAGCCCGGGGTGTTTGTCTGTGATTTTTACCAGGCTGAGGGCTTTGATCGATAGCACGGGGAAGACGCAGGGCATGAGGTTGAGAATTATGCCGCCGATTATCGCGAATATAAATGCAGCAGCGAATGTCAGGCCTGTGCTTGAGGCATTTTTGCCTTCTGATTCTGCTGGCGGCGTGCTGTGTGGCTGTGCCTCGAAGGCGAAGCTTTTTCTTTCACCGTTTGCAGTTTTGTAGGTGGCAACACCTTTAATGGTTTTGAGTTCTGATAGGGCTCTTTCACCGCGCCTTTGTTTGAAGGTCAGCATTTCTTGGTCGATTGTTATCTCGGGGGCGGCGGTATTTTCGATGAGGCCCCAATCATCGGGGAAGAATTCGAAACTTTCATGATTGAGGGTCGCTAATTTTTCTGATTCAAAGGGAATATTCAGGACGAGATGTCCGTCCTTCTCCTCAAAAAATACCGACTGGTCGGTGTTTTGTGGGAGTTTTGATCTAGCCTTTTTAAAGAATACGGTGTTGTCTTCGAATCCGCTTCCAGAGCCGTTAAGCGTTAAGGTGTACGTGCCGTATTCGGGGATGCATTCTTCCTTACATACGAGGAGTTCGATGTCGGCAGAGAGATTCAAAACGCGTTCGGGAATTGTTTCAGGGGCTGTGAATCTTTGTAGCAGGACGACATTGTCCTCATAGCCATAGTTTAGCAGGGGACCGTAGGGCAGTTTTTTTGGCGTTGGCCAGTAAATGCCCGACATTTTAAAGCCGGGCGGAAGGGTCCATTTGACGCGAAGTTGCGTGCCGGAATCACCGGGATTTTTCCAATAGGTATGCCAATGGGGGCGGATAGATTGTTCTATGCCTACCCAAATCGTGTCCCCGGCGTGGATTTCACCTTTTTCAGCGATCAGGCGGATTTGGACGAGGTTGTCCTTGTTGCCGTCCACCATTTTTTCGATGTTTTGGAGCAGGTTTTGGGCAGAAGCGGGGTTTGCGCTCAGAATAAGTGCAAAACTCAGCAGTAAGATTGTTCTTAAAATTTTCACGCCCTAACCCTTTTAAATACTCTTCATATTCTTAGTGTAACGTACTAATCTATCGTAGTCGCGTTATAATATAGTTCGTCATATTGTGATGCAAAGTTACTTTTTAGCAGGATATTTCCATGACTCAAGCACAGCCGGATGCCGTTTCGTCTTCACATCAGCCTTTATGGGTACCAAAAGCACAAGACATTGAAAACTCAACGCTTTTTCTGTTTATGCGGTCGGTAGAGGCCAAAACGGGGCATGTGTTTAAGGATTATGAGGCGTTTTGGACGTGGTCGGTCGAGAATATTGCGGATTTTTGGGCGGAGATCTGGGATTTTTGCGGGGTTATAGGTGATAGGGGTGCGCGGGTTTTGGTTGATGGCGATAAGATGCCAGGCGCTGCGTTTTTCCCCGATGCGCGGGTGAATTACGCCGAGAATATGCTGCAAAAACGCGATGACGATATTGCAATCATTTTCAAGGCCGAGCAAGGCGCGGATCGTCAGATCAGCTTTGCAGAGTTTTATGACCAGGTTAGCCAGTGGCAGCAGGCGTTTAAAGCGGCGGGGATAGCCCAAGGCGACCGTGTGGCGGGGTATATGCCCAACATGCCGGAGACTGTGGCGGCGATGTTGGCGGCAACGTCTTTGGGTGCGATTTGGGCGAGTGCTTCACCGGATTTTGGTGTGCAGGGGGTTATTGACCGTTTCGGGCAGATTGAGCCAAAGATCCTGATCGCTGTGGATGCATATTATTACAACGGCAAAGTTATTGATTGTCTGGGTAAGCTGAAGGAGATTACGCCGGCGATTAGCGGGCTTGAAAAGACTGTGATTGTGCCGTTTGCAGGGAATGGTGATATTTCTGAGCTTAAAGGCGCGGTTTTGCAGGATGATTTTGTCGGCGCGTACACCCCGGCGGAGATTGAATTTAATCGCGTGGCGTTTAGTCATCCGCTATTTATCATGTTTTCAAGCGGGACAACGGGTGTGCCGAAATGTATTGTCCACGGGCATGGCGGGGTTTTGCTCCAGCATCTTAAGGAACATCAATTGCAGAGCAATGTTCAGCCCGGTGATAAGGTGTTTTATTTTACGACATGCGGGTGGATGATGTGGAACTGGCTGGTGAGCGGGCTTGGCAGCGGGGCGACGCTGATGCTGTTTGATGGCTCGCCATTTTATCCTGATGGGAACGTGCTTTGGGATTATGCGCAAGCGTACGGGTGTACGTTTTTTGGGACGTCGGCGAAGTATATTGATGCGCTGAAGATTAACGGGTTTAAGCCTGGGGAGACGCATGATTTATGCGCGCTGCGGACGATTGCCTCGACGGGATCGCCGTTGGTGCATGAGAGTTTTAATTATGTGTACCGGGACATCAAGAAAGACGTCCATTTGGCGTCGATTTCCGGGGGAACGGATATTGTGTCGTGTTTTATGCTGGGGAATCCGATATCGCCCGTTTACCGCGGAGAGCTGCAAGGTCCGGGGCTGGGTATGGCTGTGGATGTGTTTGATGATGACGTAAAGCCCGTGGAAGGCGTGGGCGGGGAGTTGGTTTGTACAAAGCCATTTCCTGTGATGCCCGTGAAGTTCTGGAATGATGATGATGGGGCGCGGTATAAAGCGGCGTATTTTGAGATGTTCTACAATATATGGGCGCATGGCGATTGGGTTGAGAAGACCCCGCATGGCGGTTTCATTATTCACGGGCGCAGCGATGCAACATTGAACCCCGGCGGTGTACGTATCGGTACGGCGGAGATTTATCGTCAGGTTGAGCAGGTGGCCGGTATTCAGGAATCGATTGCCGTGGGCCAGGATTGGGACGGTGATGTGCGTGTGATCTTGTTTGTCGTGCTTCAGGACGGCGTAGAGCTGGATGAGGCTTTGATTACAGAGATCAAAGGGCAAATCCGCAGCGGGGCTTCGCCGCGTCATGTTCCGGCTAAGATTATTGCCGTTGATGATATTCCGCGGACGAAATCGGGGAAAATTACCGAGATTGCCGTGCGGGATGTGATTATGGGGCGTCCGATTAAGAATGTGGAGGCGCTGGCCAATCCGCAGGCGCTCGATCTTTACAAAGACCTGTCTGAGCTTCAGTCATGAAAAAAATTCTTGCCTAAAGTGTAAAAGAGTGTTTTTTATAAAGCTATGAATATGGACGCCCGCACAGCATTAATTTTGATTGCAGCGGCCGCAGCAAACGCAGCGGCGGCATAGCCGCGCATATTTGGCCCATAGTACGAGAGCGTACGCCCAAGTAAATTTCCAAAATTTAGAATTTAATCAGGCATTTTGTTATGCCGCTCACCCGTATGGGGGTGAAAACATATTAAAGAGATGACTATGAATACGATTAGACCAGAAGACCAAGATATGCATGAAGTCCGTGGGACGCTTAAGTTCCGCCCTGTTCTCCATGCTTTGACCGCCAATCCGGGCGTGCAGATGATGAGTTATGCGTCGGGCAAGCAAGATATGATTACGATGGCGCAAGGTGAAGGCGATGTGCCGACGCCTGATTTTATTTTGGATGCGGTGACGCAGGCGCTAAAAGAGGGGAAAACATTTTATGGTCCGACTTTGGGGCTCAGCGCGCTACGGGAGACGTTATCGAATTACTATAAGCGCATCTATCATATGGATATTCCCTCTGAGCGGATCTTTGTGACGGCGTCGGGGTCGACGGCGATGCATTTGTCTTTGGCCAGTTTATTGGATAAAGGCGATAACGTTGTTGCGATTACGCCGATCTGGAAGAATTTGTTGGGTGCGGTGGAGTTGACGCAGGCTTCGACGACGCAGGTGCCTTTGGACCATAGTGATGAAAAGGGATGGACGCTCGATCTGCAGAAATTGTTTGATGCGTGTACGCCAGAAACCAAGGTACTGTTGGTGGTTACGCCGTCTAATCCGACCGGTTGGACTGCGACGAAAGAAGAGATGCGGGCGATTTTGGATTTCGCGCGGGAGCGTGGAATTTGGGTGCTTGCGGATGAGGTGTACGCGCGGCTTGTTTATAATTCGACGCATACACCGGCGCGTAGTGACAGCTTTTTGGATGTGGCGAATGAGGATGATTTGCTCTTGGTCGTGAACAGTTTTTCAAAAAGCTGGGCGATGACGGGGTGGCGGATTGGTTGGATCGTTGGGCCAAAAATGGCGGAAGCGAAGATTAAGGATGTTGCGTTATATAACAATCTTTGCCCGCAGACACCGATGCAATATGGCGCGATCGCTGCGCTCAATGAAGGCGAAGAGTTTTTGGCTTCGCAAGTGGCGATGTATCAATCCAACCGTGATTTGATGATGGAGCGGTTCGCCAAGATCGGCGATCATGTGCATATCACCAAGCCAGAAGCAACGTTTTACGGGTTTTTCAAGGTGGATGGGGAGCCGGATTGTATTGAGCTGTGTAAGCGCTTTGTCGATCAGGGGCAATTATTGCTCTCGCCGGGCTGTGCGTTCGGGACGACGTGTAAGGGCTATATCCGTATGTGTTTTGCAGTGTCAGAGCGGCGTTTGAACGAAGCATTTGACAGAATGGAGAAAGTGCTGTATTTTACATAATATTATGAATAAGATGACAGGTTTAAGTGATAATGGCTCATCAGGGCCTCAGCGTTTTTCCAAAGGGAATAGCCCTATTGCTCGTGCTTTTGATGGAATAACTAAGGATGAAAATGGTCGTAAACGGTTTCATCTTAAAGTAGGAAAGCCGTGTTCTTTTAGTGAAAGAAGATTGCGTGCAGCAATGGATTATGCGGGCATTAGTGTAGAGAATGCTCGTGAAATAACTGGGGCCTGTGCTTTGTTTCCCATCGTTAGAATTAGGCCTTTGGAACCCCAGCGACCAGAGCCTGTTCTATTATCCGCCCAAGCTATTGCGTTTCTTTTTGATCAACTTGAGGGGAGAGGACAAAACTTGGCAGAAAAATTGGGTTTAGAAGGATGCACAGGTGCTTTCTTTTCGGATGTTTCTCCTGAAAGAAAATAAATATGCGTGGATATTTTGGCATTTTCTCCCCTATGTCATCCCCCGGCTTGACCGTAGGATCTAGAGCTTTTAAGACTGGATTGCACGCATAAAGCGTGCAATGACCGATGGAATGTTATGAGAGGATATTTTGGCATTGGGGTTGAAGGGATTAGCAAGGAACAGAACCTTGGTAATCTCGCGCGCTCGGCGCATGCGTTCGGGGCGAATTTCTTTTTCACGATTGCGCCGGTTGTCGATGTCGATTTGATGCGGGTGTCGGATACGTCCGATGCGTTTGATCATGTGCCTTATTATCAATATGAAGACGTGCCGCGTTTTGAGCTGCCCGATCAATGTCAACTGGTGGCGGTGGAGTTTATTGAGGATTCGATTGAACTGCCGAGCTTTCGTCACCCGACGCGCGCGGCGTATGTTCTGGGCCCCGAAATGGGCAATGTGTCGGACGCGATGCTTGAGAGGTGTGATCATGTGATTAAAATTCCGATGAAGTTTTGCATTAATGTCGGTGTGGCGGGGGCTCTGGTTATGTATGACCGGATGATTTCGATGGGGAAATTTGCGGCGCGGCCGGTGAAGGCCGGCGGGCCTGTCGAAGGTATGCCGGAGCATCAGACTGGCGGGCATAGGCGTTTTGTTCGTACCAAGCGCGATGCGTCTTAAGTTTTCAAAAACGGATTTAAAATCGCTTTGATGCCTGTCAGCTTTATGGGTGCAGTTTGCACGATGAGGCATACGCAGCCGTTGATTTCGCAGGCGATGGGCTCATGCTCAAAGGTTTCATCAGTGACAATCAGATCGCCGACTTCGTAGGACCCTGTTTCATCATGGAAAGCACCATCAAGAACAAGAGTGATTTCTGTTCCTGTATGCCTATGTTCGGGCGCGTGGTGTCCGGGCGCGATTTTGACGAAGCGGCCATAGGTTGTCTTACAGTCCACAGGAAATTCTATGGATTTGATATGCGGGAAAATTGTTTGCCATTTGGGTGCTTTTTTCTGATCCGTGAAAGGTCTTCTTAACGGTTCGGGCAGTTCGAATTCGAACACGCCCGGGGTTGGGGTTTTGGGTTGTGTAGGGCGCGTTTGTGGTTTTGGTGCACTTTCCAAGCGGTCCAATACGCTTTGGAGGCTTCCGGCGTTCATATCGGATGGCGATTCCTCCTCGATAAGCGCGCCGCCGATGGATTCGCAGCTTTTGATAAAGTCGCGAGCTTTTTGCGAGTAGGTTAAATGCGCAGCGACGACGAGGGTTTGGGTTTCATCGAGTGTGCCTGCGGCATAATCCATTAGCAGCGTATCATAGCCGCTTTTGAGCTTTTCTTGCGTTGTCTCTGTGGGCGCGCTTACTGCCATAATTCTTTAACTCCTGTTTGGGCGCGCAGATGCTCGAGCGCAAGACGTATTCTGGATTTGACCGTTCCCAGAGGGATGCCGGTTTCTTTTGCAATGACGGCGTGAGATTTGTCTTCGAAAAATGATTTTTTGATCAAAGAGGATTGCTCTTCGGGCAAAGTTCCCAAGGCTGCTTTGATGGCTTTAGCTTCTTCGACGTGGCCCATGTTTTCGGCTGGGCTTGGGGCGCTGTCCTCAAGTACGATTTTTTCATCTGACTCGAAATAGTAGCGATTTTCTTTGCGCAGGTGGTCGATCCGTTTGTTACGGGCGATCGTGAAGATCCAAGTGCTGGCGGCGGCCTGAACTGGGTTATAGCTTTCTGCTTTATTCCATAGCGTTAACATCGTTTCTTGTGCCAATTCATCTGCTATTTCGTTGTCTAATCCCGCTTTCATCAGGAAGGACTTAATGCGAGGAGCAAAATGTTCGAACAGTGCGATAAAGCTCTCTTTATCCTTTTGTTGTCCGACTTTTAGCAACATATCTCCAAAGCATCCTGCCTGCGATGTCTGCTGATCAGGTTTTTCGGTTACTTTCATATCTTGCTTCTTTTGCACCATAATGCCATTTAGAAGCATTGTTTTTACGCAGTAAACTTTTATTTTATCTTTTTACGCAAACCGGGGGCTTGTGGATTAAATTTTTAGGAAGATATTTTGATTTTTTGTTAAAGCTGTATAGTATTGATGAGTGTTTAGCGTTTAAGCCCCTTATACGCTGTATTTTCATAAATTAAAGGTTCGTTATGCATAGAATTTTGGTGGTTTTTGTTTTGGCTTTGTGTGCGGGGTTTGCCGGTTTCTCGGCGCAATCTTTTGCGCAGAATGGTGAGCCCAGATTGCTCTCTAAATACGGTGATTGGTCCGCTTATATGTTCGTGGAGAATGGAAACCGTGTTTGTTATATGATCAGCGAGCCAAAGGCAGATGAGGGGGATTATTCACGCCGCGGGAAAATCTATGCGTTGATTACAAACCGTCCGGCGGAAGGCACGAAGGATGTGTTTAGCTATATTACCGGATATTCATATAAAACGGGCAGCGATGCGACAATTACGATTGATGGCAAGGCGTATAGTTTATTTACGCAAGACGATACCGCGTGGGCACCGGATGCGGAGGCGGATCGCGAGCTTGCGCGTGCTATTCGTGAAGGGTCGAAAATGGTTGTTGAGGGCGTTTCTTCCCGCGGAACATCCACGAAGGATACATTCAGTCTTAATGGGTCAAGTAAGGCGTATGAGCGTATTAATGATGAGTGTTAATAAAGGCTTTGATATTCGTTCGGAGTTTCTCTATAAATCTGCCAACAATTTTTGAAATTTGAGTTTATTTTGCATAAATTTATAAAAATACGACAACGAAAAATTTTTACGCGTGGTAATAAAATACGGCTGCGTTATATCGCTTCCAGCCTGTGTTTGGTGGGTGGTGTTTTATCGTTGTTCATGATTCAAACCCCTGCGGTATCTTCTGTATTTGGCCGTGATATTGATCAGAGCCGTATTCATGCTGCTTTAGAGCCAATGGCGGGCGGCGGAGACTATGAGGATCAAGGCCTTCTTCAAGCCCATATTTCAGGGATTATGCGCAATGCGTCTTCGTTAGCGAAAAAAGCAGAGCCTTCGTTGTTCCGCACAGTCTCTATTGGTCAGGGCGATACGATTGCCGGTGTTTTACAGGAAGCTGGCATCACGGGAGCCGAGGCCTATCAGGCCGTAAAAGCGTTGAGCGAGTATTTTGATCCGCGCCGAGTAAAGTCTGGTCAGAAAATAAGTCTCCACTTTAAAGAAGGTGATGATGACAATGTTATCTTTGACAAGATGAGCATGAAGCTCTCTGCGGTCAAAGAGGTCGTGGTTAGTCGTGAGGATGAAGATAAATTTGCGGCTGATCTTCAGGAAAAAGAATTGGTGAAACAAACATACGCGAGTATGGCGGAGATTGAGACGTCTTTGTATGGATCTGCGGCGCGTGCGGATATTCCTTCACCTGTTATTGCCGAGATGATTCGGATTTACTCCTGGGACATTGATTTCCAGCGTGATATTCGTCGCGGTGATAAAGTTCAGGTGATGTATGAGGTTTATGAAACCGAAGATGGTGATTTCGCAAAATATGGTGATATTCTCTATGCGAATCTGAGTGTGGGCGGCACCGAAGTTCCTGTTTACCGTTATGAGATGGCCGATGGCCGGGTTGATTATTTTCAGCCCGATGGGGTTAGCATTCGTAAGACTTTGATGAAGACACCTATTGATGGTGCGAGGCTTTCGTCTGGGTTTGGTATGCGCCGTCATCCCGTACTTGGGTACAACAAAATGCATAAGGGTGTTGATTTCGCAGCGCCAACGGGGACCCCGATTTATGCAGCCGGGGATGGGGTTGTTGAGTATGCTTCGCGCTTTAGCAGCTACGGTAATTATGTTCGCATTCGTCACAATGGGCAGCTTAAGACCGCATATGCGCACATGCATAAATTCGGTAAAGGCATTAGTAAGGGTGTGCGTGTGAAGCAGGGGCAGATTATTGGTTATGTCGGAACGACAGGCCGTTCGACTGGTCCGCATTTGCATTATGAAGTTATTTCAAATGGTCAGCAGACGAATCCTAATAGTTTGAAATTGCCAACAGGCGAGATTTTGGAAGGACAAGAGCTTGCGAAGTTTAAGTCTTTGACGAAAGATTTCTATAAGCAGTATGTTTCTCTCACCGAGGGTGTAAAGTTTGCATTTAGACAGGGCGACAGCGAAATTCGCTAGTTATCTCTCTTTATAATAAAGCGCAAGATGTATATGGCTGCCAGGGCGGTGGCCATGGTGAACCAGAAAAACGCGTATTGCAAATGGTCGTTTTTGGGTTGCCAGCGTTCGTTATTGGGGAAAGCGGCATCGTATTTATGGGACGCGTTTTGGCTGTAGAGCATGAAGGGGACCGGGTTTTTCAGGTCTTTTATGCGGGCGATTTCGGCAATATCAGGTTTGTACCAAAGATTTTTTTCAGGTGCGTTGTCGGGGGTGAAGTTGTTCCAGCCGGGCTTTCGGGCAAGGCCTTCGAACCAAACGTTTTTTCCGTTTAAGTGATAGATGGGTTGCTCATCCAACGGTGCGTTTGTCCAGCCCATATCCACGAGTATGGTGCCTTGGTCGCTTTCGAGAGGGACGATGAGGTCGTTGCCGATTTCCTTGTTTTTGGTGCGTGGGCCGAGCAAAAACGCCTTGTCGGTTAAAAGTTTTCCTTCGATGCGGCCATAGGCAAAGTCGTTATCGTCCATGTAGGAAAAATTGAAAGCGGCTGTTTCTTCCTCTGAATAGGCTGTTTCCAGCCGTTTGAGAATATCATCTTTCCAAGCGAGGCGCTGGAGCTGCCATATGCCGAGGCTGCACAGGATTCCGATCCCTATGAGGGTGAGGAGCGTGGCCCAGAATGGTGGTTTTTTGCGCATGTTTATTTCCAATCATTGGGACGATGTTTGAATTGCAGGGCAATGATATAGGATTTGAGGGGGCGAAGTGAACCAAGCGTCAGCGTGAGGGCGAGGATGCCCCAAACGATAGTGTGGAGCCAGAGTGGCCAGCCGAAGCTCCAATCTATGATAAGGGCGAGGGGCACGAGGGCAGTGCCGAGTATGAAAATTAAGAAAACTGCCGGGCCGTCGGCGCTGTCATTTTTAGACAGGTCGAGGCCGCAGGAATCGCATTTCTCTTTAAGGGAAAGGTCAAAGCGGCTTTTGAACAGATCTCCCTTGTGGCATTGCGGACATTTGCACGCCAGCGCCATTTTGATGAGATCCGTATCCAGTTTCATTTTTGTTTATTCAGACGGCAAAGCTTTTGGCGCGCCGGAGGCTGTCATGATGTCAGAGTGATCAATGCCGAAGCTTCCCCACCAGTAAACGGCGATGAACAGGAACAGCCAGACAACGTCCACGAAATGCCAGTACCACGCAGCGGCTTCGAAGCCGAAATGCTTTTCCTTTGTGAAATGACCTTTGGAGGCGCGCCACCAACATACGCCCAAAAAGACCGTTCCGACGAAGACGTGGAAGCCGTGGAAACCCGTGGCCATAAAGAATGTTGAGGGGTAGATGCCTTCGGTAAAGCCGAAATGCGCGTGCGCATATTCGTAAACCTGGAAGCACAGGAAAAAGAAGCCGAGGCCAACGGAAAGGCCGAGTGCTGTGACCATGCTTTTATAATCGCCCTGAAGCACAGCGTGATGGGCCCATGTGACAGTGCAGCCAGAGAGTAGCAGAATCATGGTCATCATAAATGGCAGATCGAAAGCCGGAATTGTGTGAATTGCTTCGGGTGGGAATTTGAACCCTATGGCTTCGGTTGGGAAGAGTGAGGCATTGAAGAAGGCCCAGAAGAATGCGACGAAAAACATCACTTCGGAGGCAATGAACAAGGCCATGCCAAAGCGGAAACCGATTTCAGCGATGGGTGTATGGGCTTTTTCAACGACAGATTCGTAAATGACGTCTTTCCACCAAAAGAACATGCAGATCATGATCGAAAGGATGCCGGCCAATGGACCCCAGGGGAATGGGATGTTCATGGCTTCACCGCTGGAGATTGATGTGTTTAAAGCTTCACGATAAGCGGGGAAGTATAAAACCATACCCACGGCAAATAAACCTGCGGCCAGAGAGCTTATCAGTGGCCAGATGTTCGGGCGTACCAAGTGATAAGGGTGGGGTTTGCCGGTGGTGGTGTATTCGATATTCTCTGCCATGGTATGAGCCGTAAAATCTTAGGGGTTAATTCGTGCTTTGCTGTATAGCATTTTCATCTTGATTGTAAAGCTCCTCCAGCGCGCTATCAAGCTCTTTGGTCTCGCTTTTGAAAAAAGTATAGGAGAGCGTGATAGCGGTGACATCATCCATGGCCGGGTCGTCGTTCATGGAAGGGTCCACGAAGAATAATACAGGCATGCTGACGCGTTCTTTAGGGCCCAAGGTTTGTTCATTAAAGCAAAAGCATTGGATTTTGTGGAAGTATTTTCCAGCTTTCAGCGGTGTGACGTTGTATACGGCCATGCCGGTTGAAGGCGTGGAGAGTTTGTTTTGTGCGGTGTAGGCGGTGAGGCCTCTTTGGCCAAGCCGGACGTCGATTTCGCGTTGTTCAGGTTCGAAATTCCAAGGCAAATTGCGGTTGGTTTCGGCGTTAAATTTGATGGTGACTGTTCGATCCAGCACAGTGTCCGGCAAATTTTGCGAGACCTGCGTGGTGCCGCCGAAGCCCGTGACGGAGCAGAAAAGGTTGTAGAGCGGAACAGAGGCGTATGCGAGGCCGATCATACCGAACACGACCGCAAGGATTGTAAGGCCAAGGCGGGCGTTCTTTTTGGTCATATCCTCATGAGGATCATGTGTCATGCGTTTTATATAGGCCTGAAAGAGGCGTAATTAAAGGAATTATTTTGATGTTATATCGTCTTCGGCAAAGAGGCGGCGCTGATTGTTTAAAGCGCCCATATCCTTGGCGTATTGGTCGTATCCGGCCAAGGCAGGTGCGATGAAGTCCTCGCGGCGTTGTTCGATCATTTTGCGCAGCTCGATCCGGCTATTGCGGTATTCAAATTGGCGTTGATAGATGCTTTCGGCGCAAAAGCCTTCGGCCTCACCGATATCACGGTTTTCGGCAACGGGTACGGCGCCGCATTGCTGGGCCTGCGCGGAGAGTGGCAGAATTAGGAGCGTTAGGGTAAAGAGTATGGAATAAGTCTTCATGCTCTTGATTCTACCTCAAAATCGCTCAACTGGCAAAGGTCCAAAGCTTTGGGTGGTTGGCATGATCTCCATGCGGTTAACATTTAGTCTCGGCGGGCGCGTGGCAGCCCAGAGAAGGGCGTCGGCGATGTCATCGGCGGTGATGTTTTCTGTGGCGGCGTAAACGGATTTTGCTTTTTCGGCGTCGCCTTTGAATCTGGCGAGGGAGAATTGTGTTTCGACCTGGCCGGGTTCGATGTTGGTGACGCGGACTTTAGTGCCTGCAAGATCGGCGCGCAGCGAAAGGGAGAATTGTTTGACGAAGGCTTTGGAGGCGCAATAGACATTGCCGCCGGGATAGGGGTAATTTCCGGCTGTAGAGCCAATATTGATGATATGGCCGCGCTTGCGCTCCACCATGCCGGGCAGGACAAGGCGGGTGATGCGCACGAGGGCTTTGTCGTTCATTTCGATCATCATTTCCCAATCTTCGAGATCGGCTTTATGCGCAGGGTCAAGGCCAAGCGCGCCGCCGGCATTATTGATCAGGAGGTCTATGCTTTGAAATTCGGGTGGGATGGCGTTGATTTTTTCAAGGGTGGCGGCTTTGTCGGTTACGTCGAAGATTACTGGGTATGTTTCAGTTTTGAGCTGCGCGCAGAGTTTTTCAACTTTTTCGGCGTTGCGGCCATGAACAATGATTTTGCAGCCCAAAGCGGCGAGGCCTTTGGCGAAGGCCGTGCCGAAATCCCCGGTTGCGCCAGTGATGAGGGCTATTTGGGGGATGTAGGGCGCATTCACCATTATGACGCGCCGGAGATTTTTATGATGGTGATCACAAATAAGATGCCGCAGAAGGCGATTATGAGGCCGAGGACAGCGAGGTTTTTCTTTAATTTTACTTTATGGACGGGGCTGCGTGACATTTATGATCCTATCATGAGTGCGAGAAAGAGGGCGAAGAGGTAAAAGACGGAATAGCCGAACATTTGTTTGGCGTATTTCAGGTCTTCGTTTTGAAGGACGCGGATGGATGAGAGCACGAAAATTCCGCTTAAGATCGCTGCGGCGATTCCATATGGCATTCCGGCATATCCCAAGGCCCATGGCGCGAGCGTGATGGGAAAGAGGATGAGCGTATAGATGAGCATCTGAATTTTGGTTGCGCGTGGCCCGGCGGTGACGGTCATCATCGGGATTTTGGCGCGTTTGTAATCTTCATTTGCAAAAAGCGAGAGCGCCCAAAAATGCGGCGGGGTCCACATGAAAATTATAAGAAATAAGATAATGGGGTATGTGGAGATGTCGCCTGTGACGGCGGCCCAGCCGATCATGGGGGGGAAAGCCCCTGCCGCGCCGCCGATGACGATGTTTTGCGGGGTCGAGCGTTTCAGCCACATTGTATAGACGAGAACATAAAATATTGTTGCAAAAGCAAGGATCGCTGCGGCCATCCAATTTAGTGCAAGGCCCATGGTCAGGCTTGAGAATATAGAAAGTACCACGCCGAATGAAAGGGCTGCATCGGGGGACATGATTTTTTGTGGGAGCGGGCGGTCTTTGGTGCGGGTCATAATCGCGTCGATATCGCGGTCGAACCACATGTTTATGGCACCTGCCGCGCCAGCGCCGACAGCCAGACAAAGCATGGCAACGGCGAGGAGGAACGGGTGTGTCGTCTCCATACCCGGCGCGACCCACATTCCTGCAAAGCCCGAGAATATGACGAGGCTCATGACTTTTGGTTTGAGCAATGCGAAGTAGTCTGCCGGGCTGGCTTCGCTTTGGGGGTGTGTTATGGGAGCGGCGGTGTTCATGGCTGTTTTTATACAGCGGCTGCGTGCGTGCGGCAAGGGGTTTAGGTGCTGGATATTAGGATTTGGGTATTGGTTTTAAGCGGCGTGTCTCATCCAAGGCGGCATTGGCTCTTCTGCCGGCAGCCGTAATGTGAGTTTTGCCTGCGTGATTTGTTGTTCAAGCACTTCCCATGCATTTTTTGCAATTTCACCAATTAAAGCGCTGGGGTCGAAAGGTATTTGGTATTTGGCAACGTTTCCAATTCCAGTGCTGCCCATGTCCGAAGACATATCCATAGCATCGAAGCTGGTATCTGGGGCGAAGATATTGGCGATGGCTTGTTTGGGATCTGACAGGAGATCCTGGAACCAGCTTTGTTGGGCCAAATGCTCGGAGAAAAGGCTTACTTGTGAGGTGTAGCCCAAATCATTGAGGTTGTTTAATGCGCGGTCCAGGGCCTGAAGAGTACCAACTTGGTGCGCCTGAGAGAAGCTTGTCATATGGCGTTCAAGTAGATTAATCGCCGCATCTATTTCACCTTCACGGATTAGAACGAATAATTGATCGTGCAGAGTGATTTGCCAAGGATTGAGGTGATGTGTGTCTAGTTCGCCCGCTTCAGAGACTTCTGAGCCTGCGCGGTTCATATTATGTGCGCATTGGGGGCCTTCCGGCTTGAACGCGGCCACGCCAAAGTGCCCGCTGAGTGCGGTTTGTGCATTGCCTATTGATGTCGGCCCGTCATAGTGGGTCGCCGCAGTTATACTCATGCGTTTTTATTAGCACGGTTATGCGAAAAATGCAAACTTTGAGGGCAGATAAAAAAATCCCCGCTTTGGGCGGGGATTTGGGATTTGGCATGAGGCCCCGGACTTGATCCGGGGCGAAAGTGAGATAAAACAAAGGTTTATTTCACTTTCGGCTGTATGTCGAATTGGTGGAACGGGGGCGGAGACGAGACAGTCCATTCCAGTGTCAGCGATTGCGGCTGCGCGTTCCAGTAATTATCCCCGACACGGCGGCCGAAGAACAATGTGTAGAAGACGACAAAGACAAAGAATACGGTCGCTAATCCCGTGAGATATGCGCCGTATGAGGACACCATGTTCCACCCTGCGAAGGCATCAGGGTAATCGATATAGCGCCGCGGCATGCCTTGGAGGCCAAGAAAGTGTTGCGGGAAGAAGACTGTGTTCACGCCGATGAAGGTCATCCAGAAATGTACGCAGCCCATCCATTCAGGATATTGGCGGCCGGACATTTTGCCAATCCAGTAATAGAAGCCTGCGAACAGGGCGAAGACTGCGCCCAGAGACAGAACATAGTGGAAGTGCGCGACGACGTAATATGTATCGTGCAGGGCAACGTCCATCCCCGCATTGGCAAGGACGACCCCCGTTACACCGCCGACGGTGAACAGGAAGATGAAGCCAACAGCCCAGAGCATAGGTGTTTTGAATTCGATGGAGCCGCCCCACATTGTGGCGATCCATGAGAAAATCTTGATCCCTGTGGGGACAGCGATGATGAGCGTTGCGGCGGTGAAATATGCGCGCGTATCGACATCAAGGCCGACCGTGTACATGTGGTGTGCCCAGACAACGAAGCCAACGACCCCGATGGAGACCATCGCGTAGGCCATACCGAGGTAACCGAAGATCGGTTTTTTGGAGAAGGTTGATACGATGTGGGAGATGATGCCGAAAGCAGGCAAGATCATGATGTAGACTTCGGGGTGGCCAAAGAACCAGAATAAATGCTGGTAGAGGATCGGGTCGCCGCCGCCTTCGGGGTTGAAGAAGGCTGTGCCGAAGTTACGGTCGGTCAGAAGCAGTGTAATCGCGCCGCCAAGAACGGGTTCCGCAAGGACGAGCAAGAAGGCCGTGACCAGCATCCCCCAGACGAAAAGCGGCATTTTGTGCAGTGTCATACCCGGTGCGCGCATGTTAAAGATTGTTGTGATAAAATTCGCCGCGCCGAGGATGGAGCTCGCGCCCGCGAGGTGGAGGGAGAAGATCGCCATATCGACGGCGATATTCGGGTGGCCCAGAAGGCTTGAAAGCGGCGGATAGACTGTCCAACCCGTTCCTGCGCCGCCGCCCACGACTGCGGAGCCTAAAAGGAGTAGAAATGCGGGGACCAGAAGCCAGAATGAGATATTGTTCAGGCGCGGGAAAGCCATATCAGGCGCGCCGATCATAAGCGGGACGAACCAGTTTCCAAATCCGCCGATGAGGCCGGGCATAACCACAAAGAAGACCATAATGAGGCCGTGTGCGGTGATGAAGACGTTCCACATATGGCCGTCCGGGCTGCCGTCCGCCATGGTCAGGAATTGCACGCCGGGTTCCTGGAGTTCCATACGCATGACCATAGAGAAGAAGCCGCCGATGAGGCCCGCCAAAATCGAGAAGATGATGTAGAGCGTTCCGATGTCCTTATGGTTTGTTGACATGAACCAGCGGGCGAAAAATCCAGGTACGTGGTCGGCCATTTTGTAGTCTCTTCCTTAGTTTTTATTCTGTTGCTTCTGTCGTTATTTCTTGTGTCGTTTCAGGCTCTACAGCAGCGGTTTCGAAATCTGCTTCTGCCGCGCCATTGGCAAGGGCCCAAGATTTAAACTCATCTTTTGTAACTGCTTTGATTTCAATGGGCATATAGGCATGGTCTTTACCGCAAAGCTCGGAGCATTGACCGTAATAAACGCCGGGTTTTGAGATGTTGACCCATGTTTCATTCCAACGGCCGGGGACGGCGTCCATTTTTACGCCGAAAGCGGGAATTGTCCATGAGTGCAGTACGTCACCCGCGGAAACCAAAATTTGGATATTGGTGTCGATCGGCAGAACGACTTGAGTATCAGTCGAGAGCAGGCGTTTTTGATCGCCTTGTAATTCGTCTGCGGCGAGCATGTAGGAATCGAAGTTGATGTTGCCCTGGTCAGGGTATTCGTAGTTCCAATACCATTGATAACCAACGATTTTTAAAGTCATTTCGGGGTTTTCTGTTCGGTCGTTGTAGTACAGAACCTTAAATGACGGTATGGCGATGACGATCAAGATAATGATGGGTATGACGGTCCAGACGACCTCAATAAAAACATTGTGTGTGAATTGCTTGGGCTCGGGGTTGGCTTTGTGATTATAGCGAATTATCACCCATATAAGGAGTGCCAGAACAAATAGTGCGATTGCGATGATGATCCAAAGCAGCATGTCGTGGAAGTTGTGAATGCGCTGCGCTATTGGGGATGCGGCTTCCTGAAAGTTTAAGCCCCAGGCGGTTGGCTCAGCGGCCATTGCGGGGAGGGACAGGATTGTTAGAAGGCCGGTCAAAAATATGGATAATGCTTTTGTTTTCATGGCTTTAAAGTCTTTGCAGGTGAATCTTATTAAGACATACTATGCCTTATAATTTTATATGGATACACATAAAAATAAAGCGCGGGGAATGCAAGATATGAATTACAAAATTTTATAATCAAGATTGACATTATTTTCATAATAGTATAGATAGAAGGTATTCGTAATATTAAAGGTACTTTTATGGACATAAACGCAATTAACGATTTATGGATGAAGGCTGTTTTGAATAGGGCAATGGAGATGATGTCTGGAGAAACAGTGATGACAACAGAAATTTTTCAAGCGGCAAATCAGGCTATGATGAATGAAGCCTGTAGTTTGGAAAAAACAGGTGAACCTGGCAGCCTTGATGAAGCCAGAAAGACTGTTGCTAATAGACAGCTCGGTTTTATCCCATCATTTGCTTAATTTAATGCGGCATGCGATAGGCACAAAATTGCGGCGGTTTCGGCGCGGTAGATGCGCGCCCCCAAGGATATCGGTTTTATTGAGTTATGCTTGAGTAAAAAAGTGATTTCTTCGTCCGTGAAGCCACCGACGGGGCCGATGAGGAATGCGGGGTTTTTAGGGAGCTTTGTTGTTCCGATGAAGGGATGATCGCCGCGTTCAATGGCGGCGAAGATTGTGCCCTCATGTTTGAGGGCGTTTAATTTGATGGGTGCATGCAGAGCGGGGATATCCATACGTTCGCATTGCTCGGCGGCTTCGGTGTTTTGTGCCTGAAGGCGTTCGATGTTGATTTTGGGGAATTGCGTGCGCTCCGTGATGGTCGGGTGCAGGTCGGTAACGCCGAGCTCCACGGATTTTTCGATGAGAATATCCATGCGGGATTTTTTGATCGGGGCGAAGAAAAGATGGGTTTTTGTGGCTTGCTGTGGTTGTTGTTTGAGTTGTTTTTGGCAAACGGCCTCGCCGGATTTCTTTTTGATGTTTTGAAGAGAGGCACTCCATTCGCCGTGGCGAGCATTGAAGATGCGAATGTCATCGCCCTCTTGTCGGCGCAGCACATTTTTTAAATAATGGGCTTGTGGGGGGGAGAGGTCGATCGTTATTGAAGGCCCTAGATCGGCCTCTACGTAAATCCGCGGTAATTTGTCGAATTCTTTATGCATTGGTACTTTCTGCCATTTTTTATTGAGCTTTACCAACTATATTGTCATCCTGAGTTAAGTGAGCAGGCGAAGCCTGCAAACGAAACCGAAGGATCTTCGCACATCGATTTATAAAGATCTTTTGACTTCCCCGTCTTCGCCCTTCGGGCTTCGTCGGGTTCGTTCAGGATGACAGGAGAGTGGATGACCAACACTGATTTGCAAACCAATTCATGGATTATGCGCCATATTCCTGAAAATTTGCGGGCTTATGCGTTGCTTGGGCGATTTGACCGACCCATCGGGGCTTGGCTTTTGGGCTTGCCGGGTGCGTGGGCTATTTTTCTGGGCGCGCAGGCGTTTAGCTTTCGTATGGTATGGCTTTTGTTGTTGTTTGCGATTGGTGCGGTTGCTATGCGTGCGGCCGGGTGCGTGATTAATGATATATGGGACCGTGATATTGATAAAAGGGTGGAGCGTACGAGTGTACGCCCTTTGGCGGCAGAAGAATTATCGCTGTGGCAGGCGTTTAAATTCCTTTTGATATTGCTAGGGGTTGGTTTGTTAATCCTTGTGCAGACGAATGCTGTGACGATCATGCTGGGGTTTTTAAGTGTGCCGTTTGTGATTGCGTATCCGATTATGAAGAGGTTTACATGGTGGCCGCAGGCCTTTTTGGGGCTGACGTTTAACTTTGGTGTGCTTATGGGGTGGAGCGCGGTGGCGGGGTCGCTGGCGATGCCTGCGCTGCTTATTTACCTAGGAGCGATTTTCTGGACTATCGGGTATGATACCATATATGCGTATCAGGATAAGGAAGACGATGTGATGGCTGGGATTAAATCAACGGCGCTGAAATTTGATGAAAATGGCAAGCCGTGGGTGGCCGGGTTTTACGGAATTGGGTTTGCGTTGATGGCTTGGGGTTTTTACAGCATTAATATGTGGGGGGCGCTGTTTTTACTTCCTGCGGGGTTACATATGGCATGGCAGGTCGTGCGCTGGGATTTAAGCGATACGGGCTCTGCTTTAGCGGTGTTTAAATCCAACCGGGACTGTGGTTTGTTGGTATTGGCGGCAGCGGTTGGCTCGTTTGCTTTTTCAGTTTTGATTTAAAAGATGCCGTTTGCGTGCTGAAAGCATAATGCTGTCGCGTTGTCATAGGGTTTAAGCTCCGGCGAGGTTGCGCAGGCGCTGCTCGGCGATGATCAACATCGGAAGGTCGATTGTGCCGACGCGGCGCAGTTCGCCAAAGAGGCTCTCGAGGCGTTTGACGGCTTCGGCGTGTGTTTCCACCCAGATATCGGTTGGTGTTTTGCCTTTTTCTTTCTTATCAGCCGTGTCTTTGAGGATGCGCACGGTGAGATGCGCTTGACAACCGTAGAGCTGATCGACGAGGCCTGCGGTGGCCTCAGATTGCCAGCGGTCGTCGGAGGGTAGGAAGCGGGCCTGGCTGCGCAGCCAATCCATGTGGAATTGTTCGCCGATTTCGAAATAGGCGCGGGCGGTGTCCAGCAAGTCGGTTTTTTGTTCAATCGCGATACGGGTGATGTCGCAAGCGGATGACAGCACGGGCATAAGGGCGATTTTATGGGCTAGATCGGATGGTAGCCCGTCGCGTTCGCCAGCAGTCTGGCGTTGTTCAACGGTTTCTTTGAGACCCGGCGTAATGAGTTTATCAAGGTTTTTATTGAGTGTTTCGATGCTTTTGCCAAAGGATTCAATATCTTTGCCGATGTTCAAATCGCGGCCCAAACGTGTGAGGAACCATTTGATGGCGTGTTCGGACAGGCCTGCGATTTCCTTCATGGCTTTGAGTTGTACTTCGGCAGGGACTTTGTTGTCGAGAGCTTCGATGGCGTCCCACAGGCCTCTCAAATTGTAAGCGTCGCGGGTGATGATATAAGCTTTAGCAACTTCAGCAGGGGTGGAGCCAGTTTTGCTCATCTTGGATTTGATAAAGGTTGGCCCCATGCGGTTGACCAAAGAATTGGCCATCATGGTGGCGACGATTTCGCGCGCCAGACGGTGGCGTTTGATTTCCTTTGTATAGTTTTCATGCAGAACATCGGGGAAGTAATCTGTTAGCCAACTTTGCATTTCCTTTGAGTCGGGGATGTCGCTGGCGAGCAGGTCCTGGGTGAAGTTGATTTTCGCGTATGAGACAAGCACGGCGAGTTCGGGGCGGGTGAGCCCTTTGCCTGTGCGCAAGCGCAGCTCGATTGTTTCTTCGTCGGGCAAGCCTTCGATAGAGCGTTTGAGGCCCTTGTCGCGTTCGAGGTCGCGGATGAATTCATCTTGAATTTGCAGGTTTTCGCGGGCCTGAATTTCGGCAAGAGAAATGGCCTGGCTTTGTTGGTAGTTGTTGCGCAGAACATGCTCGGCGATTTCGTCGGTCATTTGTTCGAGCAGTTTGTTACGCGCGGCGAGATCCATTTTATGGGCGGACTGGCTCATCACATCGCTGAGCAGTATTTTGATGTTGACCTCGTGGTCGGAGGAATCCACGCCGCCGGAATTGTCGATGAAGTCGGTGTTAAGCTTGCCGCCTTTTTCCGCGTATTCGATGCGGCCGAGCTGTGTGACCGCCAGGTTTGCACCTTCGCCGATGACTTTGGCGCGGAGCTGTGGTGCGTCGATGCGTATAGCATCGTTTGATTTATCACCAGCGTCTGCGTGGTTTTCACGAGATGCTTTAATGTATGTGCCTATGCCACCGAACCAGAGCAGATCTGTTCTGGATTGCAGTATGGCGCGCATCAGTTCTATCGGTGTGACTTTATCTTTTGTGATGTCGAGGCGTTTTTTGATTTCGGGCGTGAGCTCGAGAATTTTTTCATTGCGCGAATAAATGCGTCCGCCTGCTGACAAGAGTTTTGTGTCGTAAGCGTCCCAGCCTTTGACCTCTTTGAACAGGCGCTTGCGTTCTTTGAAGCTGGAGGCAGCGTCTGGTTCGGGGTCGACGAAAATATGTAAGTGGTTGAAGGCTGCGACAAGACGGATTTTTTCAGACAGCAGCATGCCGTTTCCGAACACGTCTCCGCCCATATCGCCGATGCCGACGACATCGAATTCCTGGGTTTGGATGTTATGATTGAGTTGGCGGAAGTGGAGTTTGACCGATTCCCAAGCGCCGCGTGCGGTAATGCCCATTTTCTTATGGTCGTATCCGGCCGAGCCGCCCGAGGCGAAGGCGTCATCGAGCCAGAAGCCGTATTCTTGCGAGAGGCCGTTGGCGATGTCGGAGAAGGTTGCGGTTCCTTTGTCGGCGGCGACCACCAAATAAGGGTCATCGCCGTCACGACGGACGACGTTTTCAGGTGGCAGGATTTTGGTGCCCTTAAGGTTGTCGGTAATATCGAGCAAGCCGCGGATAAAGATTTTATAGCATTCGATGCCTTCGGCCTGGAATTCTTCGCGGGTGTTGGTTTTGGCTTTGACAACGAATCCGCCTTTGGAGCCCATCGGGATGATGACAGAGTTTTTTACCATTTGTGCCTTCATTAGGCCAAGAACTTCGGTACGGAAATCTTCGTGACGGTCGGACCAGCGCAGGCCGCCGCGGGCAATTTTATCGCCGCGCAGGTGAATGGCTTCGACGCGTGGGGAGTAGACGAAAATTTCGCGGAACGGTCTTGGTTCGGGAAGTTCGGGAACTTTTTTGCTGTCGAGTTTGATGGATAGGTATGTCTTTGCGCTGCCGTCTTCGGTGCGTTGGAAGTAATTGGTGCGCAGCGTTGCTTCGACAAGTGCGGTCATGATGCGCAAAATGCGGTCTTCGTCGAGGGAGTCGACTTTTTCCAGCTCGTAATCGATGGCCACAGCGCATCCAGCGGCGATGCTTTCGGGGTCTTTGTTTTCTGGATTGTGGAATCCTTTGAACAAATCGACGATCAGGCGGCTGATTTTTGGGTTGTTGTTCAGGGCCTGTTCGATATACGCGCGGCTAAAGGGGTAGCGTATTTGTCTAAGGTAGCGCACATAGGTGCGCAGAATTGTGATTTCGTGCCAGTTCATGTTGGCGGAGAGGACAAGTTTGTTCAGCCCGTCATTCTCCATATCCTTGGCCCAGATTTTGACGAAGGCTTTTTCGAAGTTTTCTTTGACCTTGCGAATGTCGACATAGCCTTCGATCTTTGGTGTTTCGAGCAAGAAGTCATGAATCCAGGTTGAGGATTCGGATTCTGCGGGTGTGATCTCGAAGGGGAGCTCGGAGATTGCGCGCAGTCCGAGATTTTCCAGGATCGGCATGATGTCCGAGAGGGTCACAGGTTTTTCAGGGTTGTAGACTTTGAGGCGCAGGCGTGAAAGTTCGACATCGTCAGGACGATACAGGTCGAGTTGAAGGCGAGAGTATTTTTGTGCTTCTTCGATTTTCTGAATGTCGAAGATGGCTTGGCGAGCGCGGTATTTTGTACGGTAGGAAATCGGGAAGGCTTCGCCGTAGCGGATTGTCAAATCGGTGATGGAATCATCGCAGTCTACGCATTCAATGAGGGCGTTTGAAAGTAATTCGGGCCAGGTTTGACCGGCTTCTTGAATCAGCTTTTCAATTTCATCTTCTTTGTATTTCGGTTTTTCTTTCTGACTCACCTTGATGATGAACATGATGCGGGCGAAAACTGAGTCGTCCAAAGAGGTGTAGAAGTTTTGGCATTTTCCTTCGAGTTTGTCTTCGAGGATGCTGCAAATGGTTTTGCGAAGTGCTGTGCCAAAGCGATCGCGCGGAACGTAGACGAGACAAGAGATATAGCGGCCGAACGGGTCGTGGCGCATGAACAGGGCGATGCGCTGGCGTTCTTGCAGGTTTAAGATGTTTGTGGCCGTGGTGAGCAGCTCTTTTGTTGTCATCTGGAAGAGTTCATCACGCGGATATTTTTCCAAGATGTGGCGCAGGGCTTTGCGGTCGTGCGAGCCGGGGATGTAGCCGGAGAGCTCAAGTGTTTCAGTAACTTTTTCGCGCAGGTAAGGCACGTCGCTGACGCTGCGGGAATAGGTCACAGAGGTAAAAAGACCGAGGAAGAGTTTTTCGCCCGTAACGTTGCCGTCTTCGTCATAAATCTTAATGGCCAGCGCATCCATCGGTACGCGGCGGTGCACGGTTGAGATGCGGTTGGTTTTGGAGATGTATAACGGGGGCAGGTTTTTGCGCAGTTCCTGCAGGTTGCGCGGCAGGCCCTCATCGCTTTCGCTGATATAGGCGGGTTTGACGTCGCTGTGAAGGAGCCCAAGGCCAGAGCTTCTTACGGTCTGGCTTTTGAGTTCGCCGTTGCTCTCGGTGAATTTATATTCGCGGTAGCCGAGTAATGTGAAATTATTTTCGTAGAGATAATCCAGGAATGCACAATATTGCTGAATTTCCTTAAGCGGTCTGCGGGTGCGAGCGTTTTCGAGGTCACGGCGGGCTTGTTTAAGCTGTGCCAACATTGCTTGCCAGTCTGCATTACAGACATGGACGTCGTTCATCGCTTCTTGAAGTTCTTTTTCAAGTGTTTTGATCGCGTCTTTGGAGAGGGCTTCTTTGATGTGAATGTGGATGTGAGATTGGCGAATGCACGTTTTTGCTTCTTTTTCAATCGAAACGAGTTCATTTTTGCTGTCATAGCAGGCTTTGAGAACAGGGTGGATCAACAGTTCGATCAAATAATTGTGTTTGTTGATTTCGGCGACCACGGAGTCGACAAGGAACGCCATGTCGTCGCTGACGATATCGACGATGGTTTTCAGCGGGCCAAGAGAATCTGTCTTTGGGGAATAAATTCTAATGTTCGATTGCCCTTCGGGGCGTTTTTTCGCCAAATCGTAATGTGTGGAGGCCATTTCCAATAAAAGACTGTTGTCGAAATGTTGCCAGTCGTCTTCGGTGATGTAAGCGCCGATTTCCTGTAGGAGCTCTTTTTGATGCTTACTGACATTTTTGGGAAGAGAAGACAGTGCTTTTTTTAATGATGAGTTTGACATAGATTTTTATTGTTTATGAATCTTAATTTGTAGGTGATTCTATCGTTAAACATATGCTTATGCCATGCTTATTTATTGTGCAGCGCCTAATTTGTCTAGCTGATCTTGCAGTTCTTTTGGTGTCCAGTTTGCGCCGATGAATTTATGGCGCATGGTTTGGTTGGGTGCGATCAGAATTGTTTCGGGCAGGCTTATTGTACCGAAAAGGTCGGTGGTGATGGTGTAGCTCTCGTCACGGGTGATGATAATATTGGGTGCATCGAAGTCCAGATTTTGTTTTTTCTCCATCTTCGTCATGAAATTTTCGACGATTTCCTGGTCGAGATCGGATGACATAGCGATGAGGATGACGTCCTTGTTTTTGTGGGCGGCTTCGATGAGATGCGGGAATTCCACAATGCAGGGCGCGCACCAGCTGGCCCAAAAATTGAGAATTACTGTTTTGCCTTTGAAGTCGCGGATATTGTGAGCGTTACCGTTTATGTCGGTGAAGATGAATTCCGGGACGATTTGATATTCGCCTTGGACAGGTGTGAAATCTTGCTCGATGTTTTCGGCGACGGGTACGGGCTGCACGATTTTTCTACTGCCGAAATACAGTGTTATGCCGTAGGTCGCCAGGGCGATTGCCGATAGAATGAGGATGTTCTTCATCATGGTTTAACCGTTCTTTCTTTAAGGCGCGCTGCACTCCATAGGCCTAGAATAATGATGGTTTCTGCGGTGCAGAAGATCAAGAGGCCGGCGGCGATGCCGCTGGTGAAGCCGTATGAATGTAGCCCGACGCCCAGCAGATTAACACCGAACCAAGCCAGAGCAACGATGATGTTGAGAGCAGCGATTGCGGCCATGAAGGGGAGATCACGCATATGCCCGGAAATGCGGCCGTGCTGTATCCAGATGAGCCACAGGACAATGAGGAGCGCGCCGTTTTCTTTGGGGTCCCAGCCCCAGAAGCGGCCCCATGACTGATCGGCCCAGATTCCGCCTAGCGCCGTACCGACGGCGGTGAGGAGTAGGGCGATGAGGCTGGTTTTATAGGCGGCGCGGTGGAGTTTTGGTAGGGCGGCGTTTGTTTTGTCTTTGATGCGCAGAGCCATATAGGTGTGTGCGATCAGGGCCGCCAGAATGCAGACGGCGTAGCCCGATGTGATGCACAGGACATGGACGGTCAGCCAGAAATTTGTATTAAGCACGGCGACCAGCAGTTCGAGGCTGTCATTTTGCTGGAGCATTGTTGGAGCGATGACGAGCAAAGCGAGGGCTGCGATCTGGCTGATGAGGGCGAAGAGGGGGTTTTTATTTTTGATGGCGATGATGAGGCCGCTTAAAGCTGCGATTGCGCTGACGAAAAGAATGGATTCATACAGCGTGCCCACGGGCGGGCGCTCAAGAATGAAAACTCTGGCGGCGATGGCGGCGGTATGAAGGAGGAGCGCGAGGATGCCTGCGGTGTATGCAGGTGCTATCAGTTTCGGTTTGAAATAGGCGATGGTGAAGAGAAGGATGCTGAGCACATAGAGCGCCATGGCCACGTGGTATGGTTTGACGGATTGGTAGAGCAGCTCGGTTTTTAAACGTGCGGGGTTTGCGGCATCGTCGGCGAGTTTTTGCGCGGTTTCCAGCACGGTTTTGGATTGCGCGCGCCATGAATCACTGTCACCGGAGCGGTAAGCATCGGCGAGTTTTTGCCATTCCTCCAGATAGGCCTTTGTTTGCGGGGAGGCCTGGCCGCCGCTCAGGAGTTCCCATGGGGCGGCCCATGCGTTTTGTGACCAATCGATGGGGATAATGCGCAGCTCTGTGTTGAATTGCCCGCCCTGGCGGATTTGCTGGAGCTGGAAGCCCAGAAGTGCGATTGATTTTTCCTGATTGGAATAGTTTTCGATCGCATCACCTTTCGCGCGGGTGATGGTTTTGAGGTCTTTTGTAATACGCTGTTCAAGCGGCTGGAGGTCCAGGTAATTATAGGTCCCTAGTTCTTTAGCATATTTTCCGGGCACGTCTATGTTAAGCGGCAGGACCATGGAAAAGCTACGCAAAAGTTGTGTGTAGGCGAGGGATTTTTCGTGCAGATCCAGAAGGTCTTTCTGATTTTTGGTCAGGTCATTTTGGTCGATCTCCAGCAGGGCGGCGACGTCTTGGCGCGTGATGGCTATGCCGGGGCTGAGGTCTTGCAGGGTGAAGGTGTCTTTCTCAGCGGGGAGTGAGAGACGGTCTTTCAGATCTTTATTCTTGATGGAAAAGACGGGGGTTTGAATTGCGATCGCCGGGTTGAAGAGGGCCTCGGCGAGGAATTCAGAGGCGTTTTGGTTTTTGAGGTGTTCGTGGCCGCTCAAAGATTTGAGGCGGTGCTTTGCAAAGGCACCGAGTGGTTTAACGCGCCCGTTCTCCAGTATGGGAATTTGATTGAAATATGTGGTGTCCAGTTTTTCGGCTGCGAGCGCTGGTGCGGACAGGCATAACGTCAGGAGGCATAAGAGGATTTGTTTCATGTGGTTTTACGTCCTCTTATTGTTAATCCGCAGTGTAGCAGCAAGCCGAGTGCGAGAATGCCTGTGCCAATATAGGGGAAGAGCCAGCCCTGATTTGTAACGACTGAGAGGATGGTGACTTCCATATCAGGTGTTTGGTTGAAGGAGGACTGGAAGAATGTGTAGCCTTTATAGCGCAGCGGTTCGTTCATTTCGATGCGCGCGGGCCATTGTGCGCCTTCGTCAAGGATTGTGATGTCAGAGGCGTAGCTTTTGGGCTTATCTGTGCCGGCATAGGTTTCTTTTTGGAAATCGTTGAGGCGGATGGAGAAGGGTAGTGCAGTTTGCTGCTTGCCGAAGATGATTTTGTAGCCTTTATCGCCTGCGATGATTTCGATGGGTTTTGGCATGCCTTCGAATGCGAGGTAGCGCCCGTTTTGGTTTTCGGATTTGCTGAGTTCGAATTCAAAACCGCTAAGGTTTGCTTCGGGGGCTTTGTCTTCGCGTTTGGATTTGAGGGCCATGAAAGCGGCCATGTTTTGATAAGTTTTGTTGGGGTCGTCGTTTTCGGTTTCCTCTCGGCGCAGGATTTCACAGTTCGCGCAGGTGATCACCGGTGTGATGCCAAAGGGAAGCGTGAGGGGCAAGGTTTTGTCTTTGTATGCTGCGATATCCTGAAACGGGATGGTGTATTTCAGGGTCTCGTTTTCGTAGATCATCAATTCGCGCTGGTGATAGTCATATATATAAGGTGTTTCATCGCCTTCGGGTATGAGCATGTATTTTTCTGTGGCTGTGAGAGCGGTCAGAAGGCCGCCGATGAGAAGCACGAGCGCGCCCAGATGGCACAAGATGATGCCTGATTTTTTGAGACTCCAATCGCTCAAGAAAAGGAATTTGAGCGTGAGGTTGATGCTCAGAAGGCTTAGGAGTGTATAACCGCCGGGCAGTGGAACGGGGCCAAGCCAGAGGATGAAGCTGGCGAAGAATTTTTGATGCGCGGCGTAAAGGCCAATTTCGGCCTGTGCCAGCGTTCCTGCGAACAAGAGCGCCATCAAAGCCGGCATGACATAAAAGACGAAATCGGCTTTTGCCATACTGAGTACCGCGCTTTTGATCTTTTGAGGCATGGCTTTTGATGTATAGAAGCCGCCGGAGTTTTTCAATGCTGTTTTAAGGCCCATAAAACTTGCATCTTGGTTTGCGGGTCTTTATATAGGTGGCCGGGAGGCGGCGCGGGCGAATATTTTGCCAACCCGGTCAGGACCGAAAGGTAGCAGCCGTAACAGAATTCTTCGGGTCGTGTCCGTCTCCTACTTCCATATTTTCATCTGGACTTCGTTAATCCTCGGTCTCGCCGTGCTCACGTATTGTCTATACGCTGCGCGCGGCTCGCCTCGATTGTCCTGTCCAGATAAAAATCTGTTCGTAGGTTTGCGGCGATATTTCAAAAATCTGTTTGTGGAGCGGAAATAGACGCGGCATTGCCTTGCCCGATGGGTGGAATCGGATTATCTATGAAGGATGTCTGAGAGTATCCCATCTAACGAACCCTATCGCGTATTGGCGCGGAAATACCGTCCGAAAAATTTTGAGGAGTTGATTGGGCAAGACGCTTTGGTGCGTACGCTTAAGAATGCGATTGAATCCGGGCGTATTGCGCATGCCTTTATGTTGACGGGTGTACGCGGCGTCGGGAAGACCACGACGGCGCGGATTATCGCGAAGGCGCTGAATTATGCCGGACCTGATGGTAAGGCCGGACCAACCACAGGTGATACGAGTGATTGTAAGATTTGTCAGGCGATTGCGGAAGACCGTCACCCGGATGTGATTGAGATGGATGCGGCGTCTCGTACGGGTGTGGATGATATTCGCGAGATTCTGGATGGTGTGCGCTATGCTCCTACGGAAGCGCGTTACAAGGTGTACGTCATTGACGAAGTACATATGCTCTCGAAAAATGCGTTTAATGCTTTGTTGAAAACGCTGGAAGAGCCGCCGGAACATGTGAAATTTATTTTTGCTACGACTGAAATCAGGAAAGTTCCTGTGACGGTTTTGTCGCGGTGTCAGAGATTTGACCTGCGCCGCGTGGATGTGCCGACTTTAGAAGGGCATTTCTCACGGATTTGCGAGAAAGAAGGCGTAGAAGCCGAAGACGCTGCGATTACGGCGATTGCGCGCGCGGCAGACGGTTCCGTTCGTGACGGGTTAAGCTTGCTTGATCAAGCGATTGCGTTAGGCGCGGATGGAATTACGGCTGAAACGGTTGAAAACATGCTGGGTCTTGTCGATCGGGCGCGTAATCTGGACCTTTTGGAATATGCTCTGACGGGATCGATGGCCGAGGCGCTGGATATACTTGATGATCTTTATGCGAATGGGGCGGACCCGACCGTGTTGATTCAGGATTTGCTGGATCTGACGCATATCTTGACGAAATTGAAGGCTGTGCCCGAGGCAAAAAGCATGAAATATGCCATGGCGCAGGATAGTATTGATCGTGCGGCGGAGCTTGCGGCCAAGCTGTCGATGCCGACTTTGGCGAAGACGTGGCAGATTTTGATCAAAGGGCTGGGCGAAGTACAAAATGCACCGAATTCGCAGAGTGCGGCGGAAATGCTGGTTATTCGTTTGTCTTATGCCGCGGATTTGCCGGACCCGGCGCAATTGTTGAAGACGTTGAAGGATCAGCCAGCTGCGCTGAATGCGCCACTGGACGGCGTCTCAAGCGGAACACCGACCGGTCGGTCTTTGTCTGATACGCACTCTGGTGGGGGCGGAGCGCCCGAGACTGTTCAGGCGTCTGTGCAGGCTCCGATGGGCGGTGGGCGTGGTGACGGGCCGCGTGCAGCGCTGGCTGTTGTGCCGAAAGCTGAACCTGCGTGTGTAGTCGTACTTAAAACGTTGGAGGATGTCGTGGCAGCGCTAGAGGAGGCGAATGAGATTTTGCTGGCATCACAGGTCTATCAATATGTACACTTGGTGAAGTTAGAACAGGGGCGTTTGGAGATTCGTCCAGAGGAAGAAGCGCCCCCGCGATTGGCGCAGGATTTAGGTTCAGCGTTGATCCGACTGAGTGGTATGCGCTGGATTGTTAGCATTTCTGCAGCTTCTGGAGCACCGACATTGGCGCAGGCGCGGCAAGCGCATCTTACGCATGAGATGGATGAAATTCGTAAAACACCGATTGTATCGGAAATTTTAGAGGTTTTCCCGGACGTGGAAATCATGGCTATTCATACAGTAGAGGAACAAAAATGATCAATTTTAAAGAAATGATGCAGCAAGCCCAGCAGATGCAATTCAAATTACAGGAAATGCAGGCGAAATTTGAGGATATTGAAGTCAGCGGGGAATCCGGCGGCGGTATGGTCAAGGTTGTAATGAGTTGTGATGGCACTGTTAAGAGTATTTCGAT
>CAYGNI010000008.1:0-37644 GCA_964351195.1 uncultured Micavibrio sp. | reverse complement strand
GAGCGCCATGAATCGCGGCGGATTGATAACCAGCTGCGCGGGCGATCCGGGCGTCAGGGGGACCCCGGTGCGTCGATGTTCTTCCTTTCCGTAGAAGACGACCTTATGCGCATTTTCGCAGGCGACAAGCTTGAGGGGCTTTTGAACAATACGCGCATTGGTCTTGATGAAGGTGAAGCGCTCGAGCATCCTTTGATTTCGAAAATGCTGGAGCGTGCGCAAGGCAAGGTCGAGCAGATGCATTTTGAAATTCGTAAGAATTTGCTGAAATTCGATAACGTCATGAATGATCAGCGCAAGGTCATTTACGAGCAGCGCCGCGAAATCATGGAAGCCGAGGATGTTGGTGAGTTGATCAAAGATATGCGTCATGAAGTGATTGGCGATAGTGTGCGGGCGACTATTCCGGCGGGTGCGTATGCCGAGCAATGGGATGTTGATGCTCTGGAAACCGAAATGCAACGCTTACTGGCCATGGAATTGCCGCTTAAAGACTGGGCCAAAGAGGAAGGCATTGCGGATGGTGAAATTCTGGAGCGCATTATTGATGCTTCGGATAAACGCATGGCCGAAAAGGCTGCAAATTCCGGACCGGATTTATGGCGTCGCATGGAGAAAGGCATTGTCCTACAGATGCTGGATCAGCATTGGAAGGAACATTTGCTTAATCTCGACCATTTGCGTCAGGGTATTAACCTTCGCGCGTTCGGGCAGAAAGATCCGCTGAATGAGTATAAGACCGAAGCCTTTGCGATGTTCGAGCAAATGCTCAATCAACTTAGCGATACGATCACAATGACGCTCAGCCTTGTTGAGGTGAATATTGAATCTGACCGGCGCAGTATTTTTATTCCCGGTTTTGGCCCTGATCCACGCGAGAAAGCAGCCGTACAGGAAACGCGTCAGGATCCTGCCCTTATGGGTACAGGGCAGCAAGACGTGGCAGCTACCAAAGCAGCAGAGCAGCGTCAGCAGACTGTTCAACATCCATCAAAGCAAGTGTTTGATAAAGACGATCCTGAGACCTGGGGCAAGGTGCAGCGCAATGCCGAATGTCCGTGCGGGTCGGGCAAGAAATTCAAACATTGCCACGGCAAACTCATGGTGAGCGCATAAGGCATGGCCTTTTCCGAGAAACACACATTTGGCATTACCGATCACGTACGGCACAAAATTGTGTACAATGATTGGGGTGATCCAAAGGGCCTGCCCATCATGTGTGTTCACGGTCTCACGGGGAACGGGCATGATTTCGATTTTCTGGCTGAAGACCTTATTAAACACGGCTATCGCCTGCTCTGTGTTGATTTGCCGGGGCGCGGGCGCAGCGATTTTTTAGAAAACCCGCTGGATTATAATTACGATCAATATGTGCAGGATTTGAATGCGGTATTATCGCATGAAGATCTGGATGAGCCCGGCAGCGTTGACTGGCTGGGGGTATCGCTTGGCGGGCTTTTGGGCATTCGCATGGCGGGGATGGATAACTCGGTTATCAAACGGCTTATCGTGAATGATGTCGGCCCGGTTGTTCCGCAAGCGGCGCTGGATTTTATTTATCAGGCGATTTCGAAACATTACAGCTTCGATACGATACAAGATTTTGAAAAGCGCCTACGTGAGACGCGCGGGCTGACCTGGGGCCCTATGCAGGACAAACATTGGCGGCACATGGCCGAGCATAATGCGCGAGCGCTGGAAGACGGCAATATTACTTATTCTTATGATCAGCGCATTTCGATTGTATTTGAAAAAGAACCGGTTGGGGATGTGAATTTGTGGGAGCACTGGGCGGAAATCTCTGTGCCGACATTGGTTATTCAAGGCAAGCAATCTATGTTGCTTACGGATGACATTGTCAACGATATGCGTGGCAGCGGCCCCGCGTTCGATCATGTCGTCTTTGAGGGGTGTGGGCATGTGCCGTCATTGATGGCGGATAATCAAATAGAAATGATCCGGACATGGCTGAACGACACATAGACATCGTTATTGTTGGTGCGGGGATTGCGGGGCTTTGGGCCTTTCACCGCCTAAAGCGTATGGGTTATGACGTCGTTCTGCTTGAAAACAAGGCGATTGGATCGGGACAAACGATTGCCTCGCAGGGCATTATTCACTCCGGTTTGAAATACGCGTTTGCGGGGCAGATCAACGAGCTTGCCAAATCTATTTCGGCGATGCCGGATTTATGGCGTGCGGCTCTGCGCGGAGAAGGCCCTGTCGATTTATCAGCAGCCAGAGCGAATGCAAGTTCACAATACCTTCTCATCCCTGATGGCTTTATGGGTGGCCTCGTAAAATTGGTCACCAAAAAAGTGCTGGGCGGAAACGTGCATGAAATTGCGAAAAGCGATTGGCCCGATGATATACGCGCAAGCGCGTTTAAGGGATCGGTTGTGTATATGGATGAGCCGGTTTTGGATGTGCCCTCGGTGCTGCGGGCGCTGGCGGAGCCTTATCAAGATTGCATTCGAAACGCCGTCCCTTCCGCATTTTCCGCAAAGCGCTATATCTATACTGCGGCGGGGAGCAATCAAACGATTGCCAAAGATAGGGGGGAAGATGACGGTTTAAAAACGCAGGCGCGGCCCTTGCTCATGGGGATGATGAAGCATGCGCCCTACCCTTTATACGCGCATCTGGTTGGATCATCGGATAAGCCCGTGGCGAGCATTACAACGCATAAGGCTGCGGATGGGTCTTTGGTGTGGTATCTGGGCGGAGGAGTCGCCGAGCGCGACAAAGACTCTAATCCTGAAGAGGTTTATAAAGCCGCGCGCAAGGGGTTTGCGAAATATATGCCCAAGCTGGATTTAAGCGGCGTGCAGTGGGCCACGCTGCCGATTGACCGGATTGAAGGTAAATCCTCGACACAAGGGTGGATGCCTGACACTCCCACGGTTCATAAAGTGGGTAACGCGCTGTATTGCTGGCCGACGAAGCTGACCTTTGCGCCGATGTTGGCGGATATGGTTGTTGAAGATTTAAATGAGAGCGGCATCGCGCCTTCGCACAAGACGAGTGATTTTTCGTCTTTATCAAGCGTGGAATATGCGGATGCACCGTGGGATGGAGCGAGATGGACAAAAGGCCATTAGGCAGCACAGGAATTGAGGTCTCCGTTCTCGGGCTTGGGACGACCAAGTTCGGGCGCAATCAGGGTGTGAAATATCCGCAAGGGTTTGATTTGCCGTCTGAAGAAGAGTTGGCCGCATTGCTGGAGCGCGCAAAAGGCTACGGGATTAATGTGATTGATACCGCGCCGGCCTATGGCACAAGCGAGGAGCGCCTCGGGCGTTTGCTTAAAGGGCAGCGCGAGGATTGGGTGATTATCGGCAAGGTTGGTGAGGAGTTTGAAGATGGTGTGTCTTCGTATAATTTCACGCCCGATCATTTTAAGATAAGTCTGGAGCGGAGCTTAAAGCGCCTGCAGACCGATATGATCGATGTGCTGCTTATTCATTCCGACGGGCGGGATATGGAGATTTTGAGTGATGATGCGTTGATTCGTACACTCGAGGACTTTAAAGCACAGGGATTGGTGCGCGCGATTGGCGCATCGACCAAAACGCCGGATGGCGGGATTGAGGCGTTAGAGCTTATGGATGTCTGTATGGCGAGTTATAACCCCGATTACACAGAGGAAGTGGCGGTTTTGGATTATGCCGCCGCGCATAATAAAGGCGTGGTACTGAAGAAAGTGTTATCGAGCGGGCATGACAGTGACCCGGCGGAAGCGCTAAAATTCGCACTATCACATCCCGGCGTTGCAAGCGCGGTTGTGGGTACGATTAATCCGGGGCATTTAGAAGCAAACGTTCGGGCGGTGTGACGCGCACGCGTGTGATCTGGTTTCTTTGGCGGCGGACAACATCAAAACGGAAGCCGTGGAACATAAAGCTCTGTCCCGCTTCGGGGATCATTTGGGATTCATGCAGGATTAACCCGGCTATGGTGGCGTAATCTTCATCTGGCAGGCCCCAGTCATATTCGCGGTTCAAGTCACGGATGGTGACTGTGCCTTCAATCATGAATACGCCGTCGGGCTGTTTTTTTACGCCTAGCACAGTGTGATCATCGTGCTCGTCATCAATCTCACCGACGATTTCTTCAAGGATATCCTCCATAGTTACGATGCCCATAAATGCACCGTATTCATCGACAACCACAGCAAAATGCTCGCGGCGCTCCCGGAAATTTTGCAGCTGATCGTAGAGATGCGTTGTTTCAGGCACGAAGCGCGGTTCCATCATGATCTTATCGAGTGTAATATTCGATACACTTTTGGTCTTGTGCATTTCCTGCAGCAGCATTTTCACATGAATGACGCCGATAATGTTATCGGGATTGTCTTTCCACACAGGCAGCCGGGTATAGGGGCTGTCGAGGACCAGCTCTATGATTTTTTGAATGTCTTCATCAGCATCAATCATGACGACATTTTTGCGGTGGATCATGATGTCTTCGACGTCCACATCTGCAAGGTCGAGGATAGAGTGCAGCATGGCGCGCTGTTCTTGCACTTCCTCATCGGGGCCGTCATGCATTTCGATGACGCCGCGCAGCAGTTCGAGGTGGGAGCCTTCTTTGACCTGATACAAATCTACACCAAAGAGGCGCAGGACTTTGCGCACGATCCATGTGACGGTTTCCGTGACGGGGGCAAAAATCTTGACGACAATGTTGATAATGGGGGCAATCTTCATCGCCATGGAATCTGCGTAATGCAGCGCATAGGTTTTGGGCAGAACTTCGGCAAAGACCAGCACAAGCATGGTCATAACAAGCGTGGCATATACAACGCCTGTGGGGCCGAAAATTTTGATCAGCACGCTTGTCGCCAAAGCCGAAGCCAGAATATTCACGAGGTTGTTGCCCAGCAAAAGCGCCCCGATGAGGCGGTCTTTATGTTCCCTGATTTTATTGACAAGTCCTGCGTTTTTATTGCCCTTTTTCGCGCGAGACATCATGCGCACGCGCGAGGCAGCCGTGAAGGCTGTTTCGGAGCCAGAGAAAAAGGCCGATAACAACAGCAGAACGAAAATTGCTATGATCGAGATGAGAAAGCCGATTTCCATCGTTCTTTCATGCCTCCCATGTTTGAGCCTGCGGTGTTGATGGTATCGCCGCCGAGTGCGTTTTTCAGCACTTCGCGTACGTGGTCTTCTTTGACATTGCGGCTCACGAAGGCTTCGCCGATGGCATTGGCGAGGATGAAGACCATTGTGCCGTCGGCGCTGACCTTCTTGTCGCGGCGCATGGTTTCGAGAAGCGCATCGACGCTTGTTTTGAAATTCTCAATGGAGGATACGCGCGTGGGCAGACCAACCGAGAGGAAATGGTTTTCCACGCGCTCCACGTCATCCTGACTGCACAGGCCCATCAGGGCGGACAGCTCGTAGGCCAAAATCGTACCGATGGATACACCTTCGCCGTGAAGCAGAGTGCCGTTATAGCCAGCGGCAGTTTCCAAAGCATGACCAAATGTGTGGCCGAGATTGAGGAGTGCGCGTTTGCCGTGTTCTTTTTCATCGGCTTCAACTACGGCGGCTTTGGCTTGGCAGCATGTTTCGATGGCGTAAGCGAGTGCGTCTTTATCCAAAGCGCAAAGCTTTTCAGCGTTTTCCTCCAGCCATTCGAAGAACGGCAGATCGTTAATGAGGCCGTATTTCACGACTTCGGCGTAGCCGGCGAGCAATTCACGCTTTGGCAAGGTTTTGAGCGCATCAAGGTCGATCAGGACACTTATGGGCTGGTAGAAATTCCCAACGAGGTTTTTACCCTGCGCGGTGTTAATCCCCGTCTTACCGCCTACGGAGCTATCGACTTGCGCCAGAAGGCTGGTGGGGATTTGAACATAGGGCACGCCGCGCATGGTGATGGCAGCACAAAAGCCCACGAGGTCGCCAATCACGCCGCCGCCGACCGCAAAGACGAGGGAATTGCGGTTTACGCCGTTTGAGAGCATCCATTCGCTGACTTTTTGGACATTATCGAAGGATTTCGTTTGTTCACCCGCAGGCAAGGTCATGAGGCTTGCGCTTTTGACATCAGCATCCTCGAGAATGTCTTTCACATTCTGGGCGTAATGCTGGACATTGGTATCGGTGATGATAAAGGCCGTGCGGCCTTTGATATCTTCGGGGACCAATTCAGCCGTGCGGAACAAAAGCCCTGATCCGATATAAATATCGTAGGCTCTGTTATCCAGGTCAATTGTAACAACTTTTGTTTCCATCAGCGGAATGTATAGGCTTTTATGGGGTTTCGTCAATCAGATGGTGTTCCAGAGCATCCTGTAAATTGGCCATTGTTTGGCGTATATCCGTGGGATGGGTTTCAACGTGGATGCTCATTTGTTCATAGAGCGGCCCGCGTTTTGCCAGAAGGTCTTCAAGGACGGCTTGCGGGTTGTCATGTTTGAGCAGCGGGCGGGTTTTGGATTGCTCCAGTCGCTTTAATAAAGTGGGGATATCTGTTTTCAGCCAAATTGAGAGCGCCTTTTCTTTCACGGCGTCCAAAACCGGGGCGTTGGTGAGGGCCCCTCCTCCCGTGGCGATGACACATGGTCCGCCCTCTAACAATTCCAAAATCGTTTTGGTTTCGGTTTCACGGAATTTGGGTTCACCGTAGAGTTCGAATATCTCATTAATGGTGATGCCTGCGCGCTGTTCGATCACATGGTCGCTGTCGTAAAACGGCAGCCCAAGGCTTTCTGCCAGCATTTTACCAAGCGCGCTTTTGCCTGTACCCATCAAGCCCGTGAGGACGATGGGATTATGGATTTTTTCTGTGTCTAAGTGACTTTTCATAGGCAAGGAACGAATTGAGTTTTGAATTGTTTTTCGTTAGGGTGCTGTTTCTTCCAACGAGATTATGGTCAGGATTACAGAATGTCAAAGCTTCTCACAGTTCTCTTTTTTAGCCTTATCGTCGTTTTTGTCGGAGGGTTTGCATATCTGGCCTTTACAGATGTGCCTGTATCGCAAAGCGTTGTCGAAAAAGAAACGACGCTCGATGCCCTTCGTAAAGGCGGTGATTCCTTATGAGGCATTTTATTCTTAAAGCTTTGGTGCTTGCCTGTGTGCTGGTCGCCCCTGCGTCATTGCGCGCAGAGGACATCAAAGAGAATGCAGTGACTGTCACGCAGAGCGCAGCGCCCAGAGATTTTCTGAAAACTGAAAGCACCGGTTTATTGCATGGCATGAAAGAAGGCGGCATGGGTGATGGCGCGTGGCGCGGATCAGACCGCGCAGCGATTGAAAAGCTGATTCAAGACCTTCCCTTGCATTCCAAGAGTCCTGCCTTGCAACATCTTATTAAAGCCGTATTGCTCAGCTCCAGCAGCACAGCGGATCTGAAAGATGCAAAGACAGTGGTTCCCGGGCAAGACCTTTTGACCTGGAGAATCAGTAAATTGCTGGCCGGCGGATATTACGAAACTGCGCTTGAGCTATATACGGCTGTGCCTGAGGAGGAATATTTTCCAGCGCTGAAGAAGGCTGGAATTATTGCCATGCTAGGTAGTGGGCAAAAGCCAGTGGCCTGTCTCGAGGTGAAATCCTATGACAACGGCGATGCCGATCCCGTATTTTGGGACAGCATTCGCACATATTGTGATTACACTTTGAGCGGCAAGGTCTCGGATGAAGAGAAGGCAGCCGTGGAAGGGTCGCCTTACGGGGTTTTGAAGGCGTTTGTTGATCGCAAACCTGTGCAAGGGCCTTATAGTTTTGCCTATACACCCGAATCGTTTGAAGCGCTTTCGAAGTTTGGGCAGGCGATTTTGATTGCCGAACACGCGATTCATGTGCCGAATTTCACACCAGAAGAGCTGGCCGCGATTCCCCCTTCGCATTTATCGGCGCTCATTGCACAGAAAAACCTGTCTGCCGACCTCAATCTCAGGCTGCAGACACTGGCGGCGGATTACGGGCTGGTTGATACGGCGGCGCTGACGGCTTTGTATAAGGCGTATGAGGGGGATTCCTTTAAGCTTGCCACGATTTATAAGGCTTTGGCCAAGGCGGATGACGACACGGCCACGCCGGCGCAGCTGCTTCATGCTCTGGAACTCAAGGATCAGTATAGTATCGGCGCTTATCTTCCTTATGCCAAATACCTTGAGCAGGATTTCCTCAATGATCTAAGCGAGGATAACTTACGATTCATCACATCGCTTTTATATCGCACTAAAAGGGATATGCCCGATGTTTTGGTGCAAAATTTCGTCGAAAACTACGGTGATTTTGAAGAATTTTCCCCTAAAATGAATCTCTTACTGGTATTTCAGTTGCTTGGAAAAACCGATAAAAGTGATGAATTAGGTAAAATAGTACATAAAATTAATACTGACACATACACCCACAACTTTTTTTCCATAAATATACTAGAATCTCTTGACAAAGGGTTACGTAATGTCGATAATGCGAACAAAGTTTATGAAAAAGATTTTATCTTGACTTCAGATGTACGTCATGTCATGCCTACGCAGGACTTGTGGGACAAACTGAATCAAGTTGGTAAGGATAAAGTCTTGGGGGAAGCTGTACTGCTGAGTATATATGCTCTTGATGGCGTTGACGTAACCGTATTATACCCTGGTTTCTTTAATGACCTGCAGAGCAACCTAAATGAAGTAGGTTTAATAGATATTTCCAGAGATTTGGCCGTAGAAGGCCTACTTGGGATGAAACAATAATAAGGAGAAAAACATTATGGCACGTCCAGGTCGTCCGGCAATGCCCAAACCAGATCTTCACCCTACGGTGGACTCGTTTCTTGATATGCTCACGACTGAGCGCGGAGCGGCGTTGAATACACGCCAAGCTTACTGGCGCGATTTGGCGGATGTCAGTCTGTACATTCGTAAGAAATTCAGCACAGAGATCGTCGATGCAACGACAGATCAGCTTAAAGATTATTTGAAGGATCTTTCTGAGAAGAAAAACACAAAAGGTGACAAAAACACGATTATCGCCGTTCGTACGGTTGCACGTCGTTTATCAGCTTTGCGTCAATTCTACCGCTTCCTCGTTTCTGAAGAAGTGCGTCAAGATGACCCAACATCAACAATTGAAAGCCCGAAACAAGGCCGTACACTGCCTAAGACGCTGAGCGAGAGCGAAGTTGACCAGTTGATTAAAACTGCAGGCACAAGCGGGAAGCCTGAAGGCGTTCGTCTTGTTTGCCTGCTTGAAATGCTTTACGCGACAGGTCTTCGTGTTTCCGAGCTTGTTGGCTTGCCTATCTCTGCGATTGGCGAAGGCAACCAGTTCGTTATGGTGACCGGTAAAGCCGGCCGTGACCGCATGGTTCCATTGTCTGACCCTGCGCAAAAAGCTCTTGAGAACTACATGAATGTTCGCAAGCGTTTTATCGGCACAGAAAATCAGAGCCGTCAGGAACAGTGGGTCTTCCCGTCACGTACATCTGATAGCGGTCACCTGACTCGTCAGCGTTTTGCACAGCTTCTTAAAGACCTTGCGCGCGCTGCTGAAGTTGATGAAGATCGCGTAAGCCCGCACATCCTGCGTCACGCGTTTGCAACGCATCTTCTTAGCAATGGTGCGGATCTTCGTAGCGTTCAGAAAATGCTGGGTCACGCCGATATTGCGACAACGCAAATCTATACCCACATTGTTGGCGAGGGTTTGAAAGACACTGTAAAAGACAAGCATCCGCTGTCTAAATCAGGGTCTAAGTAAGTATCCATAACACTTTAAGGGGACACAATTGTATTGTGTCCCTTTTGTATTTGTGATTAAAACCTCTCATGCTTGATTTTGAAAAACCCATTTTAGAATTAGAAGGCAAAATCGCGGAGCTGCGTCATGTGAGCAGCGACAGCGAGGTTAATATTGCCGATGAGATCAGCCGTATGCAGAGCAAGGCCGATAAGCTTTTGCAGCAAGCCTACGGCAAGCTGACCCCCGCACAAAAAGTTCAGGTGGCACGCCATCAAGAACGTCCGCATTTCAAAGATTATCTCGAAGCGCTGATCACTGATTTCACGCCGCTCGCCGGGGATCGCAATTTTGCGGAAGATTATGCGCTGCTGGGCGGTTTGGGCCGCTTTAACGGTCAGTCCTGCGTCATTTTGGGCCATGAAAAAGGCCATGACACAGAAACGCGCATCAAGCACAATTTCGGTATGGCGCGCCCTGAAGGGTATCGTAAGGCGCAGCGCCTGATGAAGATGGCTTCTCAGTTCCAGCTTCCTGTGATTACGCTTGTCGATACGGCGGGTGCATATCCGGGCCTTGGCGCGGAAGAGCGCGGGCAATCAGAGGCAATTGCCAAATCTATCGAGACATGTTTGCGTACAGATGTGCCGATTATTTCCGTCATTATTGGTGAAGGCGGCTCGGGCGGCGCGATTGCGATTGCGGTGGCTGATAAGGTATACATGTTGGAACATTCTATTTACTCCGTGATCTCTCCCGAAGGCTGTGCGTCTATTTTGTGGCGCAGCGGCGATTATGCAGATGATGCGGCGAGCGCGCTGAAAATCACGGCACAAGATCTGGAGCAGCTTAAGCTAATTGATGGCATTATCGAAGAGCCCGTTGGCGGTGCACATCGTCACAAGGCAGAGACTATCGCCAATGTCGGGCGCACGGTGAAGAAAGCTCTGGAAGAGCTTACGCCGTGGGATTCTTCTGATCTTAAAAAGAAACGCCGCGATAAATTTATCGCTTACGGGCGCCTTTAATACGCGACCTGCCTTACATCATTTCTTTGTGCGTGGCTTCGCGAGGCCGCGATCTGTGTTTTGAATTTCGATACAGACGGATTTGGTACTTTGGCTCGCTCTCTCATAAATTCGAAATTGCCGTGCCCAGCGCGCATATGCCCGTCTTCGGTTGTTGCGGCACGGAAATACAGCATTAAAAAGACCCGGATGGCAGCTGTGAGCGATGTTTTTTCATTCTTTCGCATTGAAATAAGCGAGCAAATATCATGAATGGAGCATTTTTCTCTTTTGGCAATGTCGCGCAAAGCATTCCACATCTCAGGCTCTAAGCGTACGGAAGTTCTGCGACCGCACACTGTGATATTCTTGCTGACGAGTGTTGTTTTCGCCTTAATATTTTCATTTTCAAGATTACGCAGTTCAAGATCTTGAAAGCTTTGCATATTTTCTGTCCCCTTTTGTTTGTATGCAGGATTGTGATTTTTGAAAACCACAACCTATAGTATATAGCAACACAACTAAAAGGTGTAAATATGCTTTTATGTTGTAAATTCTTCCGGACTGAGCAAACGCATTGAAATAGCGTGTAAACCTTTATTGAATAATGGCTTTATTAATGCGTTTACCATTTGTTGCCTTTGAACACGAGTGCATTCAGAAAATCTGCTGGAAACAACTATAAGTTTAAAATGGGTCTGGCCACTGCCATCGTCGCCGGCATGACCGGCATGTTTATGGCTTTCGTTGATAACCTCCAGATAGTCCGGAGATATCTCCTTTTGCAGGATCGTCTTGATTTCTTCTTCGATTGTCATAGTTTTGTTGAAAGTTCTCCACCCTTACAGGTATCATAAAAGAAGTATGCCGAGAATATTTTTAAAGCCAAAATCCGCTGATTATGCTGACCCTGCGCAGCAAACGGGGCCGCATGTCTGCGATATGCCAGGATGCGAAGAAAGCGCGGAGCATAAAGCGCCAAAGGATCGAAGCCTGTCGGAATATTATCATTTTTGCCTTGATCATATTCGTGAGTACAACAAAGCGTGGAATTTTTTTGAAGGAATGTCGAGCGCTGATGTCGAAGAGCATCTGTATAATTCCATGTATGGGGATCGCCCGACATGGAAATATGGTGTGAACGGCAATGCAGAGGACATGCTATATCAAAAGGCTTGGACCATGTATGGCAACGGCCAACCACCGCCCGGCAAGGAACAACGCCAGAAAGACGAGATCGGCAGCTCGCAATATTCCAAAGAATATGAAGCGATGGCGATTATGGGTTTAGAGCCTCCCCTCACCTTTGGTGCGATCAAGGCCAAATACCGCGAGCTTGCGCTCAAACATCATCCTGACCGCAATCATGGATGCCCGAAGTCAGAAGAGCTTCTCAAACAGATCAATATGGCCTATACAGTTCTTAAGCTGGCGTATGAAAAATTTGAAACGCTGCCCAACAGGCAGTAAACATGCCAAGCCGTCATCCTGAAATGCTTGCATTGAAGGATCTCCTAAAATTGATAAGATCCTTCAGCGCGAGCGCTTCAGGATGACAAAAGGATAAGAAATTATATGACTGATTCCGTTGATAATATTGATAAAGAAAAAGAACGCGAAGGCATGTCCTTTGACATCATGGCGGTGAAAGCCAAGGAAGGGAAATACACGACCATTCCCGATATCAAGGTGAATGTGCGCCAGACATTCGGGCTGGATATCGATTGGGAAATTCCTGCGTTCTCCGAGGATACGCCTAACGTGCCGGACAGAGATCCAACCTATCAGTTCGATCATGACACAACGATCGCGATTTTGGCGGGGTTTGCCTATAACCGCAAAGTGATGATTCAGGGCTATCACGGCACCGGGAAATCTACACATATCGAACAGGTTGCGGCGCGGCTGAATTGGCCATGCGTGCGGATTAACCTTGATTCCCATGTTAGCCGCGTGGATTTGATCGGTAAGGACACGATTGTTCTGAAAGAAAACAAGCAGATCACAGAATGGAAGGAAGGGCTGTTGCCTTGGTCTATCCAGCATCCTGTTGCCCTTGTTTTTGATGAATATGATGCGGGGCGGCCCGATGTGATGTTCGTTATTCAGCGCGTGCTGGAAGCCGAAGGGAAGTTGACCTTGCTGGATCAGAACAAAGTGATCCGCCCTCACCCGGCTTTCCGTTTATTTGCGACGTCGAACACGATTGGTCTTGGGGATACCACGGGGCTGTATCACGGCACACAGCAGATCAACCAGGCGCAGATGGACCGCTGGAACATGGTGGTGACACTGAATTATCTGCCGCATGATGATGAGATGAATATTATGCTGGCGAAATTCCCGGATCTGGCGAATGACGAAGGCAAGGACATGGTCGACAAAATGGTACGCATGGCCGATATGACCCGCGAAGGTTTCGTGAACGGCGATCTTTCGACGTTAATGAGCCCGCGCACGGTTCTTAGCTGGATTGAGAATACCATCATTTTCGATGGCAACCGCGACATGGCCTTCCAGCTTTCCTTCATGAACAAATGTGATGAAACGGAGCGCCCGATTATCGCGGAATATTACCAACGCTGTTTTGATGTTGATTTACCTGAGAGTTCTATACGGAATGTGGCGGTGGGTTAGGCTATAGCTTCAGCAGATAGAACAAGTCTCTCACAGGATCTTTCACCGCATCATAGGCACCTTCTACAATTTCGACCGTACCTTGTGCTACGCCGCGACCGAATTTAGTTAAAGCAGGGTCATTGCTTTGATCATGAGAACATTTATACATACCGCTAAATGTTACGGCCGACGCAAAAACAATACCAATTGTGCCTTTAAAACCCATAGCATACCTCTGCTTGTAATAACGCAGAAACTAATAACATAATGAATTTACAAAAAACAAGATTTTTCTGGTTGGCTATAGTGGTTTAGGGGACTTATATTAATCTCATGGCCAACCAGAATATTGAAAATTTCAAACATGTAACCTCCGTTGTCCTTCGCACGCTTGCGGGAAAAAAGGATGTCGAGGCGAGTTATTCGACCGCCGAGCCGCCGACGGGCCGCGTGCTCGAAGGGGTGCGCCCTCGCCTGCCCCAGCCTGATGCCAACCTCAATGCCGCTTCGAAGCGTCTTGTGCGCGGATGCGCGGATGTGCAGGCTTTGCGCCTGGCGCATCATGACGAGCGCTTACACCTCAAAACCAAGCCGCGCGACAATCATGCCGCCAGTGTTTTTGCGGCGCTGGAACAGGCGCGTTGTGAGGCTTTGGGGTATCAGAATATGCGCGGTGTGGCCTCGAATTTGAATGCGGTTTTGGAGGAAAAGTGCAATCGCCTTGGTCTTCAAAATATTTCCAAGCGCGAGCAAACCGATATGGGTGATGCGCTGCATATTCTGGCACGCATGGAAATGACAGGAGAGCCAGCACCCGCATCTGCGGAAAAGCTTGTAGAGCTTTGGAAGCCTTGGCTGGAGCCGCGGCTCAAGGAGCTGGGGTTTGAAGATCTTAAAGCGCTTTTGTATGACCAAAAAGCCTATGGCGAAGCGGCCAAGCGGCTTATCCGCTCGCTCGATGTGAGCATTGAGGATGAAGAAGACGGCAGCACGACCGAGGCCGAAGACAATAAGGACAATGAATTCAGCGACGATCAGGATCAAACACAAGATGATCAGGACGAGCAGGACGACAATGACGAAAGTCATGAGATTGACCAAGATGTTGAGGCCGGCGCGGATGATGATTACATGGAAGAGTTCGGCATGGATGATCTCATGGATGATGATCAGACATCCGAGGGCGGCGGCGAAATGGAAGCGGGTCCGCGCAGCAACCATCCCGATGATTTCATCACCACGCGCGAGGGAATGTACAAGGTTTATACCTCCGAATTCGATGAAGAGATCGGCGCGGACGCATTGGCAGATTCGTCCGAGCTTGTCCGGCTGCGTGCGATGCTGGATAAGCAGCTTTCTTCGCATCAAACCGTCATTACCAAGCTCGCCAACCGTTTACAGCGAAAAGTCATGGCGCGTCAGCAACGCACATGGCAATTCGATCTTGATGAAGGGATCCTTGATTCCGCGCGGCTTGCGCGGGTGATTGCGAATCCGAATGTGCCGCTGACCTTTAAGCAAGAACAAGAGATGGAGTTTCGCGATACGATTGTGACGCTGCTGATTGATAATTCCGGGTCCATGCGCGGGCGACCAATTGCGATTGCAGCGATGACGGCGGATATCGTCGCGCGGACATTGGAGCGTTGCGGCGTGCAGACCGAGATTCTCGGTTTTACCACGCGGGCGTGGAAAGGCGGCAAAGCGCGGGATTTATGGATGCAAGACGGGCGGCCGAAGCACCCCGGACGGTTGAATGATGTTCGCCATATTGTTTACAAAGCGGCCGATGCGCCGATGCGCCGCACGCGCAAAAATTTGGGTTTGATGCTTAAAGAAGGTTTGCTCAAGGAGAATATCGACGGTGAGGCTTTGGTGTGGGCACATAACCGCCTCGCCGCTCGGCCCGAAGCGCGGAAGATTTTATTGGTGATTTCCGATGGCGCGCCCGTCGATGATTCTACGTTATCCGTGAACCCTTCCAATATTCTGGAGCTTGATTTGCGTAATGTCATTCACTGGATTGAGGATAAATCCGATATTGAGCTCACGGCCATCGGTATCGGGCATGATGTGACGCGCTATTACAAAAAAGCGATCAAGATCACGGATGCGGACGAGCTGGCTAAAGCGCTTGTCGATCAACTTGAGGATTTGTTTGAGGATGACAAGTAGCCTCTTGTTTCGGGGCGCATTATCGCCTAACAACATGGTATGAGTGAGAAAAAATCTATTTATAAACCAAAAGCGATTAGCGGGTATCCGGAATGGTTGCCCGCAGTGCGGCGCGTGGAGCAGCAATGGCTCGATCACATTCGCCGCGTTTTTGAAAGCTACGGGTTTTGTAATATCGAGACGCCTGCGGTGGAGGAGCTTGATGTCATTGCCGCGAAAGGTGAGGACGTCGATAAAGAGATTTATGTTCTTGAGCGCCTTCAGGCGGACCCTGATGACAAAAAAGAAGCGCGGCTGGCGCTGCACTTTGACCAGACTGTGCCGCTGGCGCGCTATGTGGGGCAGCATTTTAATGAGCTCGTGTTTCCCTTTAAACGCTATCAGATGCAGAAAGTCTGGCGTGGTGAGCGCCCGCAATCGGGCCGTTTTCGCGAGTTCTATCAATGCGACATCGATGTGATCAATGTTGATCATTTGCCGCTGTCTTTTGATGCCGAAATGCCGGCGATTATTTATGAGGTGCTCAGCGGGCTTGATATTCCCGAATTTCAGATACGGATTTCGAACCGGAAGATTCTGGTCGGTTTTTTGCATAGCGTCGGTATTAAGGATACAAGCTCTATTAGACTTGTAACAAACGCCGTTGATAAAATCGGAAAAATAGGCATAGAAGCCGTTTTAAACCAAATATCAGCACTCGATCTTATACGTGAATACCCCGAAACCAGTCTCTCGAATGAGACGATGGAAGAGCGTTTAACTCCTTTTTTACACATTTGTCAAAAGCCCCTACAAGCTGGAGCAGACCTCTATGAAATACTGTCGTTAGAAAAGGACATAGATACCAGCCAAGATTTAGTTGCAGAAGGTATACGAGAACTTCAATTCGTCATGCAGCAGCTCTCGCATTTGCCGAATGTGGTTGCGGATCTCTCGATTGTGCGGGGGCTTGATTACTATACGGGCACGGTGTACGAGACCGTCTTTGTCGATGATCCTGGTTACGGCTCAATATGCTCGGGCGGGCGGTATGATGACCTCGCCAGTTCCTATATTAACAAAAAGCTGCCGGGCGTGGGGATTTCGATCGGGTTTTCACGGTTGTTTGCGAAGATGGTGCCTACCCTTGAAACCACACGTGTTTCCCCCGCAGATGTGCTGGTTATTCTCAATTCCGAGGAAGACCGCGACCTTTCGGCGCAAACGGCAAAGACTTTGCGTGAGAACGGCCATAAGGTTGAGCTGTATCACGCGCCGCAGAAGTTTTCCAAACAGATTTCTTATGCAGAGAAAAAGGGAATTCCTTATATCTGGATGCCGCCATACCGTGATACAAGCGTGCATGAGGTCAAAAATTTAGCGACCGGAGACCAAGTGGAGGCCGACCCAAAGACATGGAAAATTTAAAAAATTTTGAACCACAACGTTCACGACGAACACAACGTTTGAGGTATATATTTTCTGCGTTGTGCTCGTTGTGGTTAATCTTTTCGTTTGATGCATTAGCGCAAGAAGACATTTCTGAAAAAGACGCCGCGAAGGTGGAAGACCCTTCGGTGACGTATTCGCCTGATTTTTGCGAATTCGAGATTACTTTTCCCGAAGACCCCTATTCCATACGCCGCTGTGAGGATGAGGAGAAAACGCAGTGTTATGATCTCATCAGCTATACGCAAGTGTACGGCATGGATTCGACCGTCAATTTCCGGGTGATTTGTAATCCCGTATCACAAGAGCTTTATGAGCAATATAGCCCCGAGGTCATGGAGCTGACGCTTAAAGCCATGACCAAAAACAGCGTAGTGGAGCAGTTTGACAGCTCATTCCGGGAGGAGCCAGAGTATAAGCAGGCCGGGCTTGTCGGTGAAGGGCATGTCGGGCGCACGCCGACGATCTATATCGCGCAGCTTTGGATTGGCAAGCAATCCGCCCTATCGGTCGAAGCGGAGTTGATCGGCAATGCCCTGCCCGATGCCGATGCGCTGTTCAGCGATGTTTTGAAGAGTGTCGGGCTTAAGAAAGACCCTGATTAGGCTGAAGCTGATAAACAGTGAATCTTCTCAACCATTGAGAAAAAGCCGTTGCGGCGGTTGGGGGAGAGATTTTGATCGAGGCCGATTTGGGTCATCGCCCCTTCTATATCGATTTTCCCTATATCTTTTAAAGGTTTATCTTGGTATGCGGTCATCAAAATAGCAATTAGGCCGCGGACAATATGGGCATCGCTGTCGGCTGTAAAATGCAAAATGCCGCCGCTTGTATCCGCGTCCATCCAAACGCGTGAGGTGCAGCCGCGCACTAAATTCTCCTCGGTCTTCAGCCCTTCATCCATCGCCGGGAGTTTACGCCCCATATCAATAAGATAGCGGTATCTCTCTTCCCAATCCTCGAATAGGGAGAAGTTTTCGATCAGGTCGTTTAAAGTTTCTGGCATATCTCTCTCATTTTGTCATCCCAGCGATGAGGCGGGGCCTCTTACCACCATAGGGGATTACGGAGTTTATATGTGGTTTTCTTTATTTTCACGGATAAAATCCTACTTTCTTTATATAAGGGCTTGCGCGGGGTTTGACCAGTTGGCTAGATTGGAAAAGTGAAAACATTTTTTAAGGAAGCAAAGCGTCCATGAGCAAATCAGAAAAAACAGACAGCAAAAACACCCTTTACTGTTCGTTCTGCGGCAAAAGCCAGCATGAGGTCAGAAAGCTGATTGCCGGTCCTAACGTGTTTATTTGTAATGAATGTGTTGAGCTGTGTATGGACATTATCCGCGAAGAGGATAAAACACAGCTTGTGCGCGACGGGGAAAGCGTTCCTGCGCCGTCCGAGATTAAACAGGTTCTGGATGATTATGTTATCGGGCAAGAAGCCGCAAAACGTGTGCTGTCTGTGGCCGTGCACAATCACTACAAGCGTCTTGAACATGGCGGCAGCGGGTCTGATGTTGAAATTGCGAAATCAAACATTTTGGTCGCCGGACCTACGGGCTGCGGTAAAACGCTACTGGCGCAGACATTGGCGCGCATCCTAGATGTTCCATTCACTATGGCCGATGCAACAACCCTCACTGAGGCCGGTTATGTGGGTGAAGATGTGGAAAACATTGTGCTTAAGCTGTTACAGGCCAGTGATTACAATGTGGAGCGTGCTCAAAAAGGAATCGTCTATATTGACGAGATCGACAAGATTTCACGCAAAAGCGATAATCCGTCAATAACGCGCGATGTATCGGGCGAAGGCGTACAGCAGGCGTTGCTGAAGCTTATGGAAGGAACTGTGGCATCTGTGCCTCCGCAAGGCGGGCGTAAGCACCCTCAACAAGAGTTTTTGCAGGTTGATACCAAAGATATCCTTTTTATCTGCGGCGGGGCGTTTGCGGGGCTTGATAAGATCATCGCCCAGCGTGGCCGCGGTACGACGATTGGTTTCGGTGCGGATGTGAAAGATTTGGATGATAATCGCGGTATTGGCGAGTTGTTCAAAGCCCTGGAGCCTGAAGATTTGTTGAAATACGGCCTTATCCCTGAATTTGTGGGGCGTTTGCCGGTGATTGCTACGCTTGAGGATCTGGACGAAGATGCTCTGATCACCATTCTGACAGAACCAAAGAACGCGCTTGTGAAACAGTATCAAAAGCTGTTTGACCTTGAAGGTGTGCAATTGACCTTTACCGATGATGCGCTGAAGGCCATTGCGAAAAAGGCGATTGAGCGGAAAACAGGCGCGCGCGGATTGCGTTCTATTATCGAGAATCTGTTGCTGGATACGATGTTCGAAGTTCCTGACTTAGAGGATGTAGAAGAAGTCGTTGTTAGCGAAGACACTGTTCAAGACAACAAAGCTCCTGTTTATGTGCATTCCGATAAGAAAAAGAAAGCCGGCAAGGGTAAGAAGCCTGAGAAATCAGAAAAAAAAGAAGCAGCGTCTTAAATCCGTTTCTTTACTTTGTTTTTAGCATTTTTATGGCATGATAAGAGCAGGCTTCGTGCCTTAGATCTGCGTAGAATCATCAATTTTTTCGATTAGCAAGGGGAAGAAAAGTTATGAGTCAGCCAGCAAAAATCCTCCCGGATTCCAAAACAAAGTACCGTCTGATCACACGAAGCGATATGGATGGCTTGGTTTGCGGCGTATTACTCAAGGGACTTAATCTGATTGATGATGTAACCTTTGCACATCCTAAGGATATGCAAGACGGTCTGATTGATGTGGGTCCGAATGATATCACAACGAATCTTCCATACGTGGATGGTGTTTTCCTGGCTTTCGATCATCACGCCTCTGAAGTTGAGCGTACAGGCGCAAAGCAGGACAATCATATTATTGACGCAGACGCCCCGTCAGCGGCGCGCGTGGTTTACGATTATTTTGGCGGAGCGGAGCATTTTCCTGATATTTCCGAAGATATGATGTCAGCAGTTGATAAGGCTGACTCTGCACAATTTACCAAAGACGACATTTTGCACCCGGAGGGCTGGGAGCTTCTCAGCTTCCTCATGGATGCGCGTACGGGGTTAGGCCGTTTCCGTGATTTCAATATTTCGAACTATCAGTTGATGATGAAGCTGATCGATCATTGCCGCAATCATGAGACGATTGATGAGCTTCTTGAGCTGCCCGACGTCAAAGAGCGCGTCGATCTGTACATGGAGCACAAGCCAAAGTTCAAAGAACAGATTGAACGCTGCGCAACTGTACACAAAAACCTCGTTGTTTTGGATTTGCGCAAGGAAGAGACGATCTGGGCGGGTAATCGCTTTATGATTTATGCGCTGTTCCCGCAGGCGAATATATCCATGCATGTGCTATGGGGTAAGAACAAGCAAAACACTGTGTTTGCGATTGGGAAATCGATTTTGAACCGGACCAGTAAGACCGATGTCGGGCATCTATGCCTGCAATATGGTGGCGGTGGGCATAAAGCCGCCGGTACGTGTCAGGTCGAAAACTTGAAAGCGGAAGATGCAAAACAAGCATTGATTGATCAAATTACGGCTGATACCTAATTCTCCCTTTTCATTTTTTCTCAATGTCTTACGATAACGCATGACTCAAAAAACTGCGCTTGTTTGGTTTCGACAAGATTTACGGTTGTCGGATAATCCTGCTTTGGTGCATGCCCTTGATGAAGGGTATGGTATAATTCCCGTCTATATTTTGGATGATGAAAACGCGGCCGAATGGAAAATGGGCGGTGCGTCGCGATGGTGGCTGCATCAAAGCTTGAAGGCGCTCAATGAAACGCTGCGCGGGCATATGGTTTTTCGCGCAGGTAAAGCGGATGAAGTTCTTCCTGCGTTGATTGACGAGACGGGAGCGGCGGCAGTGTTTTGGAATCGCTGCTATGAGCCCTGGCGGATAAAACGCGATGAAGGGATTAAAGCGGGGCTGAAGGATAATGGCTTGGAGGCTGAGAGTTTTAACGCCTCTTTGCTATGGGAGCCATGGACGATCAAGAACCAGCAAGGGCTGCCCTATAAGGTTTTTACACCTTATTACCGCAAGGGATGTTTAGCCGCGCCGGAACCGTCGGCGCCCCTGCCCCGTCCCGAGCGCATCACCTATGGCGAGCATAAAGCGGATGCGGGCACGCTGGAGGATCTTGGGCTTATGCCGAGCATACAATGGTACACGCAGATGGCAGCATTTTGGCAGCCCGGCGAGGATGGCGCGCACAAACGGCTTGCTGATTTTTTAAAGCATGGTTTTGCGGGGTATAAGGAAGACCGTAACCGTCCCGACCGCGAAAACGTCTCACGGCTTTCGCCGTTCCTGCATTTCGGAAATATTTCGCCGCGGCAGGTCTGGCATGATGCGATCGCTTACGGGCGCAGCAATAACGTGCCGGAAAAAGACATCGATTGTTTTTGCTCCGAGCTTGGGTGGCGGGAGTTCTCGTATTACTTGCTCTATCATTTTCCGCATATTACGTGGGAGAATTTTCAGGAGAAGTTCAATGCGTTTCCTTGGAATGCACAGGAAAGTGAAGATTTGGAACGCTGGCGGCACGGGCGCACGGGCATACCTATCGTGGATGCGGGGATGCGTCAACTTTGGCAAACCGGGTGGATGCATAACCGCGTGCGGATGATTGTCGGCTCGCTGCTCGTAAAAAATATGCTGATCCATTGGCATCGCGGCGAGGAATGGTTCTGGGATTGTCTTGTGGATGCAGATTTGGCGAGTAATTCGGCAAGCTGGCAATGGGTGGCGGGCAGCGGAGCGGACGCCGCGCCGTATTTCCGCATTTTCAATCCCGTTACGCAGGGCGAGAAATTTGACCCTGAAGGTGCGTATGTTCGCAAATATGTGCCTGAGCTTGAGCACGTCGAGGACAAATATATTCACAGGCCATGGGACTCTCCCAATCCACCGGCCAATTACCCTGCGCCAATTGTCGATTTGAAAGATTCGCGCGAACGGGCTCTAGAGGCCTTTCAGAGTACGAAGGGATAAAGTTTTTGAACCACAACGCTCACAACGTGCACAACACATTTTATTATAGCTCTTTACAATATGGCGTTGTGTTCGAGGTGTCCGTAGTGGTTAAATATTTTTATGATTAATTTTTCTGATGTTAAGAAAATCGGTGTTTTTGCCCCCTCCTCCTTTGTTGAAAAGGCGGATATCGAGGCTGCATGTGCCTTAATGGAAGGCAAGGGATTTGAAGTTTATGTGCATCCGCAAACCTATGCGCGTCATGGACAGATTGCCGGGACGCTTGCTGAAAAGCTGGAGGCGATAAATGCGCTGTATACGGATCCTTCTATTGATGTGATTTGGGCGGCCGGCGGGGGGAACCGCGCGCTCGGCCTTATTGATCATCTCGATTACAGCCTCATAAAAGACACGCCCAAGCCTATGGTGGGATTTAGCGATGTCACCGCTTTGCTGAATGCGATAACGGTGCACACGGGCATCACCAACATTCACGGACCGGTATTTAAGACCTTACCAAAGCATGCGCAATTGGATGCACTTTTGGCCGGGGATTTTTCTATGCCTTTGGGGGGTGCTCATGTTTTGCGGGCTGGTACGGCGGAAGGGCCTCTCTTTGGCGGAAATCTCAGTGTATTTCAATATTTACCGGGGACTTTGCCATCTTTTCTAAAAGGAGCGATCCTGTTTTTGGAGGATTGTAACGAGGAAATCAGCCGCATTGACAAAATGCTCATTCAGCTCAAGCGTCTGGGCGTGTTTGATGAGATTGGCGGATTGCTTTTGGGGCAATTTGGTGATGCGCCCGAAACCGGGCGTCCCTTTGAATTTTCGCTTCCGGATATCGTGGCTGAACATTTGGATGGGCGGGATATTCCCGTTATCCTCAATGCGCCGTTCGGACATGGCGACAAGCTTTACGCTTTGCCTGTGGGCGGAAAAGCCACGCTCGACACTACGCAGCCAGCTTTGATTTTATCAGCCGAATAATGCCGCCGAGCAGTGGGACTTTCTCATAGACATGCTCGCCCGCATCCCAATGGTCGATATGGCTGGTGACTCTACCATCTGCGCCGAAGGTGACTTCGCTTACGCCTTCGAAGCCATGTGCGTTGCCGTTCATTACATAGGTAAAACGCCATTTGATGTAGGCGGTCTGACCATCCCTGCCCCAGGCATAATCAGTGACTTTGAATTTTGGTTTCTCCATGGTTTTAAACATGTGGTCGAAGATGGACTTTACGTGCTCAATGCCGCGGACTTCGTTGAACGGGTCTTTGAAGTAAATCCCGCCATGGGCGACCTTATCCATCAAATGCACAGAACGCGCAGAAAGCTTTTCGAAAAACTCGATGTAATCTTTCAGCGGGCGGTTCAATTCCAGATTTTCTGGCATGCTCTATCGCTTTCCTTTTGTCGCTTTAGCAATCAGGTTGAGGTAAAGCTTACCGGGTAGCAGGCCGATCGTCTTCGTGAGATAGACAAACAGCCAGGGGAAGACGATTTCGAAGCGATCACTTTCTAGACCTTTGATCAGGGCGGCAGCGGCGTCTTCAACCTCCATCAGCATCGGCATCTCAAAATCATTCTTATCGGTTAAAGGTGTGCGGACAAAGCCGGGATTAACGACCTGCACCTTAATGCCTTGATCGTGGTAATCCATATACAGCGCCTCAGCGAGATTGATGAGCGCCGCTTTGGTTGGGCCATACGACAAAGATTTGGGCAGACCGCGGAAACCCGCCACGCTGGCGACGATGGCGACATGGCCTTTGCCACGCTCCGTGAAGCGTTTCAGCAACGGTTCCAGGCAATTTGCAGTGCCTTGCAAATTAATATTGAATGTCTTTTGAAATGCGGACGCGGTGAAGCTGTTTTCCTCGTCCTTGAAATACGTTCCTGCATTCAAAAGCGCGATATCGATCGGACCGTGGTCTTTTTCGATGGACTCCACTGTGTCGTTTATGGCTTTGGGCTCGGTGATGTCGCAAGGATAGGCATGGATGCTGCCCTTCAGGTTTTGCGCTTTTTCGGATAGCGCATCAAGCTTGTCCACCGAGCGCGCCGAAACCATAATTTTCCAGCCTTTTGCAGCCATTTGAAGTGCTGTCTCAGCCCCAATCCCCGTCGAAGCGCCTGTAATCCATATTGTTTTGTTGCTCATGCTATTCCTTTACCTGAGTCGTTTATAAAGTTTTACGTTATAGGCTTTGGTTCAGACTATAAAAGAGTTTTGTGTTTTTGCTTATTTAACAGGACTCTAATATACGCCACTTGACTCAGCTTAAGATTTGTGCATAAATTATTCCTATAATAATAAAAAAGTTGAACAGGGATATAAGGAGTTACGCGTGGACGTCGAACAGACATCGCATGGCTCTTTCACTGCGTGGGGTACCGGATTTACTTATGAGTACGATTCTTCAGATTGCTCGCTAAGCATTATCCGAAGTGAAAGAAGCAAGACACTTGCACATTTGAGTTTTGATAGCGCCCTTTGTAAAAATCCGATGGGGTATGTATCGCTCCTCGAAAAAGCTACACAAATAAAGGCGCTTATATTTAGCAATAATCAGACCATAGATTTGTCTGAAACGCTCGATTCATTCAGATTAACCCCTATTCTCAAATCCGCTGCGATTTTGTCGCGTTACGCGTTTGACCTTGATAACGCCCGATATCACAGGTTTTGCCGGATATTCTCTGAGGAATACGAGCTCAAAAGTGTGAAGCTGAAGAGGTTTACGTCTGATAATGAAGAAAATACATTTTTTATAGCACGCATTCAGACCCAGCACGATAACAGCGTGTCTGTGCGGGCGTGTACGCTGGCCGGGTTGACTGCGGCTTTGTCAGACAGGACATTGCGAGACCTCATCACCATGGAATTCGGCCATCGCTTTGAGGGCTCCGCCCATAACCTGCTGAAGCTTTCAACACGGTTATCCTCATTATCCTGCGTCTTGGATGATGCATTTGTTCCTCATGAAAAAATTAAACAAAGCAATAGGATAGAGGATTCTCTTCATACACAGAATTAAATTATTGAAATATAACAATTTTTTCGCAAGCGCACAAAAAGTTGAAATTTCCTTAAATTTTGTGTATATTGCAGTTTCTTAAATAAAGAGAGCTACGGTTTAGCGCAAGAATTCTATAGCCTTCCAGCCTGTTTCGCTGGAACAGATTTTCTTCCCCGACTCCTTGTTCTCAACCGGTTGGCGCTTATGTGTTTTCGTGAGCGCTTTTATTTAAGACTTAACAGCAATAACAAAGGTGATAAAAACATGGCTGATAATGATAACTTCAATTTTTCACAAGGTGATTACGTCGTTTACCCCGCACACGGTGTTGGCCAGATCGAAGGCGTAGAGACACAAAATATTGGCGGCATGGAAGTGCGCCTTTATGCGATTTCGTTTGAAAAAGAGCGTATGCGTCTTAAAATTCCTGTGGTGAAAGCTGAAGCATCCGGCCTTCGTAAGTTGAGCACAACAGATCGCATGGATGATGCGATTAAGACTCTTAAGGGCCGCGCGCGTATTCGCCGCACCATGTGGAGCCGCCGTGCACAGGAATATGAGACAAAGATTAATTCCGGCGACCCTGTATCGATCGCTGAAGTGCTTCGCGACCTGAAGCGCAGCAACGACGAAAGTGAGCAGTCATATTCAGAGCGTCAGATATACCAATCTGCGCTTGAGCGTCTGGCACGTGAGGTTGCAGCTGTTGACAAGATCACGGAAATCCAGGCGACAGAACGCCTTGAGGACATTATGGGTATTCAGCGCGTTGAGCTGGACCTTGATGGCGATGATGAGGCAGAAGAAAAAGCTGCAGCTTAATTCTTCGCTTAGACGATAAAAGTTTAAAGAGGTGCGAGATGATCGCGCCTCTTTTTTTATCCCTTCATGAGAGGTCTTTGATATAACGCGGTTTTTATACTATACTTAACGTATCAAAGGGGATTCTCTTCCCCAATCTCACCTTTATATTTAAAGCAGAGCACATTTTGACACTCACGTCTCAACCCTTACAAGGCTTTGCGAGCCTTGGAAAACCGAACAGAATATGGGCCGTGCCGGCTATACACAGCGCGGTAGAGAGACTTCTTCCCCTGCATGATGCGATTTTGGAACATATCCGTCCCGGCGACCGGATTGTCTATCACGGTAACTATACCGGGTATGGGGTGCATGCGGTTGAGACTGTCGAAGAAATTTTGATGTTCCGGCGCTTGGTTTTGTCGATGCCTGGGATGGTGCCCAGCGACTTTACCTACCTGCGCGGAACGCAGGAAGAGATGATGCAAAAGCTGTTGCAGCTTCAATTTGCACCGAACCCCAGCGATGTCTTGCTGTGGATGCTAGGTAACGGATTTTCCAGCACGCTTAAAAGCTATGATATCTGCCAGCATGACGGGATTGAAGCCTGCCGCCTGGGGATTATGGCGCTGACGAAATGGACGAATTGCGTGCGCCAAAAAATCAGAGCGCATGCCGGGCATGAAACTTTCATGAACCAGATGCAGCGCGGCGCCTTTACCGACGAAGACAGCGAAGGCCCCCTACTCTTCATTCATGCAGGTTTGAATGCGCATAAGCCGCTCTATGAGCAAGGGGATAGCCTGTGGTGGGATGGAGAGACGTTCGACAGCATTCAGGAAGCCTATCGTCCCTTTGATAAAGTCGTACGCGGGTATGACCCTGCGCACCGGGGGATGAAGATGAATTGCGTGACGGCTACAATCGATGATGGCTGTGGGTTTGGCGGTCAATTGGTGTGTGCAGGATTCGAGCAAGACGGCCAAGTTTCTGCCATTTTCGAGCAATAATCACCCGCCCCCATTAAAATTCTTAAAAAAATCTTAATTTTGTTTGTAATCTTTCATTACGCCGGAACGAATAAGGATATGAAACGTATGTATAGTACGTCCATTTTAGTCCAAAAGGAGGTTCCCATGTCTTATATTGATGACCCTGAAACACAAAAAGCGAATTTGAAGTATATTCGCAATTCCATGAATGAGCCTTTGCTTGAAAAGGATCATGAGTTGGAACTTGCGCGCCGCTGGAAGAATGACGGCGATGAGAAGGCTCTGCATGAAATGGTGAGTTCTTACACGCGTCTTGTGATTTCTATTGCGTCACGCTTCCGAAATTATGGGCTGCCGATGGGCGATCTTATTCAGGAAGGCAATATCGGTTTGATGCAGGCCGCAGAGCGGTTTGATCCTGAGCGTGATTTGCGCTTTTCTACCTATGCAACATGGTGGATCCGCGCGGCAATTCAGGATTATGTTCTGAGAAACTGGTCAATTGTGCGGACCGGTACGACGGCCGCGCAGAAATCGCTGTTCTTCAATCTTCGTCGTTTGCGTGCCCAGATTGAGAGCCGCAGCGAGGAAGAAGGGCTATCCGCAGAAGATCGCGAGGAAATTGCCGATGAGCTGAATGTTAAAGTCAGCGACGTCGATGATATGCTTGGCCGTTTTTCCGGCGGAGACCAGTCCTTGAACGTCACTGTCGCCGAAGATGGCGAGAGCGAATGGCAGGATTTTCTTGCAGATGAAGGGCCTACGCCTGAAGACGTCGTGATCGGGATTAAGGACGCGCAGACACGCTCTGCATGGCTGAACAACGCTTTAGACAAGCTAACCGACCGGGAGCAAACGATTATTCGTGAGCGCCATTTGGGTCAGGAAACTGTCACGCTGGAAGAGCTTGGTAAAGAGCTTGGCGTTAGTAAGGAGCGCGTACGTCAGCTTGAGCAGCGCGCGATGGAAAAGCTTAAAGGGTCGATTGAAGCGCAGATTGATGTCGACCGTGAGTTGTTCGTCAACAATTAAGCCACTTTATTAGTTACGAAGAATCTTAGGGTTCTTCATGTTGAAACCGGGCCACCCTCTCCCCCCTTGGCCCGGTTTCTTTTTGCCTTAATCTCTAATCGTCTTGTATTGGCGACCAGGCGTTAAAGCTTGGTTCGGCAAGAGGCCGTTGAAGACACGGAAGCGTTCTTCCTTCAGCGTGTTATACGGCATAGAGGCTGACAGTGAAGCAATCGTATCGCCTGCGCGCGCGGTAACCAGCGCAATGCGGTATGGCTTCAGGCTTTGCTTTTCGCCCGCACTCAGCTTTCTAAGGGAATATGTTGCAGTTTTCAGCGCATCAAGCTGCTGCGCATTTAGGCCAGCCGGTACGGCGACTTGGAATCTTGCGAAACGCCCAGGTTCCCATTCCACCGCGATCACGCGCAGGGTCACAGGCTTACCATTCACAGTGCCGGGAAAAGACGTTGTGGCGGCGCGCATACCGTTGATGGTGGTTGCCTCCGTTGTAATGCCTTCTTTCTTAATCCATGTTTGAGTGATGTAGCTTTCCGCGCTTTGGCCGCCGGTTCTGGAGGCCATGTCAAATAAGATGACAGAGCCATTGGCAGCAGTGGCTACTACCTGACTTGTTTGGTTTGTCACATAGAACTCTGTAGGGACAGAGAATGTCAGACCGAGGCCGGGGTGATAGAAGGTGGATTTGCCGTCCTCATCCCTCACAAAACCTTGTTTCTCGCTATCACCGTAAGTCATACCATTGATAGCAGCCAAGTGCCCGTCTCGGTTTGCATAGCCTGAATCGGGGAAAGCTTTGCCTTCGGCCAGAGTTTTCTGGACACGATCAGACGTTGCAGGGTGGGTTGAGAAATAGCTGAATTGTCCGCCTTGTTTGCCTGCCAGACGGCTGTCCAATCCGGATTGAGCCTGCAACGCACTTAAGAAGGCTGACATTTCATCGGGGTCATAGCCACCTTGTGTCATATAGCGCAGGCCGAGTGAGTCTGCTTCGTTTTCCTGTGTGCGGGAATAGGAGCTTAAATAGAGGTTTGCGCCTGTGCCAAGAGCTTGTGAGGCTTCTGCACTGCCGATGACCGCGCCTAAAACGCCAGCACCCAGCGTTGTGACCACGCCGCGGGAATAGCGCTCTGCGGAATGGCGGCCTGTAATGTGCCCTGCTTCGTGGGACAGAACGGCGGCGAGCTGCGCTTCGTTATTGGCCAACGCCAAAAGCCCGCGTGAGACATAGATATATCCGCCGGGCAGCGCGAAGGCGTTCACGATTGGGCTGTCGACGACATAGAATTTATATTGTACATCGGGGCGTTCAGTTTTCTGCGTAACCTTGCTCCCGACTCTTTGCACATAGCTGCTCAGGGCGGCGTTATCATAAATGCCGAATTGCTCAACCACCTTTTGATGCTCCTGCGCGCCGACCTGATTTTCCTGCGCGGGAGACATCAGGGCCGTGAATTGCTGTTTACCTGTCGCGGGGTTGGTGGAACAAGCCTGCAGAGTCAATGCGCCTGCCGCGAGAAGAATAAACTTGAATTTCATGCCTCAAACCTTTCTTGTTATGCCATGCATCTCAATATCCAACGCATCATAATGGTTTTTGGTTTCCTATCCAGTTTTTTGTACGGGATTTTGGGAATGAACCCTGCGGCCTTTGCACAGAGCCAGCTTCCCCAAGGGGATTTCTCCGAAATGAAGCAGACCGAGCAAACCGAGGTTATCGACGTTGTTAATCCGTATACACTTCTTCTGCGTGACGGCACGATTGCACGGCTCTCTGGCATTGACATCCCACACGCCGTTGGTGATGACATCGGCACATGGGCGGTGACCGCGCGCGATATTCTGAAAGACATGCTGGTGGGGCAGCGCGTGGTAGTGTACCAGACCGCAGATAAATATGAAGGGCGCGTCAACCGCATGGGGCATGCGCTTGCGCATTTGGAACGCGTGGATAATAAGTCATGGGCGCAAGGGACACTTCTGGCTTTGGGGCTGGCGCGGGTTAAGACCTCGCAGCGTAATGCCGATATGGCTGCGCAGATGCTGGCGCTAGAGGGAAAAGCGCGCGTAGACAAGATCGGGATATGGGGAGATGAGGGGTATGGCATTCTTACGCCTGACGACGCCGAAGCGCATATAGGGGAGTTTGTGATTGTGCGCGGGAAAATCGACAGTGTGGCCTTGAAGAAGAACCGTATTTTCATGAATTTCGGCAAGAACTGGCGTAATGATTTTACCGTCACCATTCCCCCCGAAGCCAAGCGCGGGTTTTCCCGTCAGCAGCTCGACCCGCTTGGTTGGGGCGGGCGCGTGGTGCAGGTGCGCGGCGTTTTGGAATCCATCAACGGACCGTCCATGGAGATCGACCATCCGCAGGCAATCGAATTTGTTGAGGAGTAAATTAACCGCGGAGACGCAGAGGACGCATAGACTTTTGTCATTCCGAACGTTTCGTTAGAAACGGAGGAATCTTACCAAGCATCGAGTGGTTTTGATTTCTCCACTGCTTCGCAGTGTTCGAAATGACAGGTTGTTTTGGGGGCGTAATAGGTCTAAAACGGAATAATCTTAATTTGTTAATCTTATGGACGCACAGCATGGACGTTCAGACGCAAAAATCATCCTCGCAAAGCGCGATTTACGCTCGCAAGACTTTGCTCGACCTTTTCCCCGCGCTATCGCCGTATTCCAGCGGGTTTTTATCCGTGGATGGCGGGCATAATCTGTATTGGGAGCAAAGCGGGAACCCAGACGGTGTTCCTATCCTGCTGTTACACGGCGGGCCGGGCGCTGGCACAACGCCTACGCATCGGCGTTTTTTCAATCCAAATCATTACCGCATTATCTTACTGGATCAGCGCGGATGCGGGCGCTCTACGCCGCTGGGCAGTCTTGAGAATAACACGGCCGCGCATTTGATTGACGACGTTGAAACCCTGCGCCAACATTTGCAGATCGATCGCTGGCATTTGTTTGGTGGGTCATGGGGCAGCACGCTGGCGCTCCTATACGCTATCCAATATCCCCAGCATTGCCGAAGCCTTATTTTGCGCGGGGTATTTTTGTGTGAGCAGAGCGAGATTGATTGGTTCCTTTACGGTATACGCAAAATTTTCCCTGAGGCGTGGGAGCAGTTTTCCAGCCTTATCCCTGAAGACGAGCAGGACAATCTTTTGAATGCGTATTATGAGCGGCTGACGGGGGCGGATCAGGATGCGCGGCTGGAGGCCGCTATTCGCTGGAGCCTTTATGAGGGAGCGTGTTCGTCGCTGCTTCCCAATTACGAGACCATTACCACGCCGGAGCAAAAAATGCAGGCGGTGGCGCTGGCGCGGATTGAAGCACATTTTTTCAAGCATGAAATCATCCCCGATGCCCAGAGTATCTTGACAAAAATTGATAGAATTCGTTCTATCCCTGCAAGCATCGTTCAGGGGCGCTATGACATCATATGCCCGATTGATAGCGCGAACAGGCTGCATCAGGTCTGGCCAGAGGCGGATTATGTCGTTGTACCCGATGCGGGACATTCCGCGCTGGATCCAACGATGCGCTCACGATTGATAGAGGCCACGGAAAACGCGAAGAGTTGGTGAGTGAATTAGTAAGTTAGTGCTTTCCCTGCGAAAGCAGGGATCTTGGGATTAACAGGAAAAGATCCCCGCTTACGCGAGGAACGCATAAAAAGGAAACTGGATAGAGGATTATGGATTTTCAATCGATCAAGGACATGGATTTAAACAATAAGCGCGTGTTGCTGCGCGCCGACCTCAATGTCCCCGCGCAGCGCGGCAAGGTTACGGACACCACGCGCATTGATCGTTTAAAGCCCACAATCGATTATCTGCGCAGCGCTGGTGCAAAGGTTGTGATCATGTCGCATTTCGGGCGGCCTGAGGGGGAGCAAAACCCGGAGATGTCTTTGGCGTTTTTGGTCAAAACCCTTGAAGAGTGCTGGGATTGCGAGGTTCGCTTTGCCAATGACTGCATTGGTGAGAAAGCCGAAGCGGCGGTGAGCAAGCTACAGGCGGGGGATGTGGTGTTGCTGGAAAATCTGCGTTTTCACAAAGGTGAGAAGGCCAACGACCCTGAGTTTGTGAAGGCTTTGGCCGTTTTGGGTGATGTTTATGTGAATGATGCGTTTTCCGCGGCGCACCGTGCACATGCGTCGACAGAGGGGCTGGCGCACCTTTTGCCTCCCGCTGCGGGGTTGTTGATGGAGGGTGAATTGCACGCGCTTGATGCGGCGCTTGAGAATCCGCAAAAGCCTGTTGCGGCGATTACTGGTGGATCTAAAATATCAACAAAACTCAATGTGTTATATAACCTTGTTGAGAAGGTGGGTTACCTTATTCTTGGCGGGGCGATGGCCAATACATTCATCTATGCACAGGGCGGCGATGTCGGTGGGTCTTTGTGTGAAAAGGATATGAAAGACGAAGCGCTGAAGATCCTTGAGCACGCAAAAGAGAATAACTGTGAGATTGTTTTGCCGATTGAATCCGTTGTCGTCAGCGAGATCCGCGTTGATGCGGACTACGAAATAGTGCCGTCTATTTCCATTCCCGAAGGTAAGATGGCAATTGATATCGGCCCAAACAGTGTGAATGACATTCTGGAGAAGATTAAAGATTGTAAGACGCTTGTATGGAACGGGCCGCTCGGCATATTTGAAATCAGCCCGTTTGACGCGGGGACCAATGCGCTGGCGCAGGCCGTGGCGCAACGTACGAAGGATGGCAAATTGATCAGCATTGCGGGCGGAGGAGACACGATTGCGGCGCTTGAAAATGCGGGTGTTTGCGGGGATCTGACGTATATATCTACGGCCGGCGGTGCGTTTTTGGAATGGCTGCAGGGCAAGCCTTTGCCCGGGATAGAAGCCCTTGGTGCATATAAAAAAGCGGCTTAATGCGTGTCTTTCAACGCTTCTTCAATTGAATTGTGAATGATGTCTTTGGCCAATTCAGGTTTGATTTTGGTATAGTAATTGATGGCCTTGGTCATGTCCTTCAGGTCAACCATTTTGCCTTCGTGGCGCATGGAATTTGTCAGCAGGAAAATCGAAATGAAATCTGTTTTATTGATGTCGAACGCGCGGCAGGCAATCGCAAGCCCCTGCCCGCTTGTTTGCTTAAGGATACCTTCAACAACATCATGCTCCAGAGACGTAAATTTTGAGAATTGCGCGATGAAAGACGCAATTTGTCCGCGGCGCAAAGTGCTGAGCATCAGCTTCATGGTCAGAAGGCCTTTTTCCTTATGGCGGTCTGCATCACCCAACATGTTTTTGGTGGGCGTGAAATCGGCACTCTCTTCCGCGGCGTTTTGCAATTCATCTACGACTTCATCGACCATATCAATCACAGAAGCTTCGACATCGTAATGTTCCAAAATGTAGGTTTTAAGTGCCCCGCCGACATTTTCATACAGGCGTTTTGCAATCTCTTCTGTCACCTCTTCGCGCTGGAGCAGCGGTTTGGCCAGTTTCTGATCTTCACATGCCATATCTGAAACAACATCCAGCGCGTACTCGGTCAGACGGATATCTGTGTTATTCAAAAGCTCCTGCACAGTGCCCTCTTCGCCCGTATCGACGAGGACATTGATAATTTGATCGCTCATCGCCGGACGCTTGGCAATAGCCTGCCAGTGAGCTGCGCCTTTGGCCTTGATGATGTAAATCAGATCGAGGTCGCTCAGTACAGAACTACGGCTCAGCACACTGCCTGCAACGGCGATGTTATCGTTCGCCATTTGCAAGATCAGGCGCAGAGGAATGTTATTCATGACAGACAGGCGCTCGGCCAAAGCCTGACGCAAATCAATTTCGGCCTGGCGCAAGAGCTGGATGGTGACATCAGCCACCAATTCCGCTTCCTGGCGGCTCAAATCCATGTTGAATAAATCGCTCACAGCCGACGTCAAGTCCGACAAAGAAACATCGGATGTGTTCTGTTTTTTTTGAGAATCATAAAGGCGCACGAGGAGCGGTGTCATTCGTGGCGATTTATCCAGAAATTCTAAATCCATTTTATATATCTAGCCTTAAAGTTATGTCAGGCACTCAGTATTTTTTATCATCCCGAAGCTTTTAAACCGCTTAAAACACCTGTTTTCCGGCGATTTTTGCTTTCTTTATCCTTATTTATACGCCTGTCAGGTTACATTTTCGTTAATGTTTAATGAACAAAACGTTAACTTTAGTTGACAGGAATTTTCTGTTATAGTGGAACTTCAAGTTGATTCTGCGTTCACTTTTTGTGTACTTAAAAGAAATATTAATATTTCTGTCGTATCCTATATATTGGGTTAGAGAATTACTTAGTTTTTTAAGGACAAATCATGGCTGGACCACTTTCGGGCTTAAGCGCGCAACCGCAAATTCCTTTGGCGAATTCACAACCGCCCAGCGAACAGGCTGGTCGGGAGCAGCGAGAGCGGGAGGCGCAGCCTAACCAAGTTCAGCCCCAAGGTGCGCAAGCCGCACAAACACAACAATCAGAGACAAATAATCAAGACGCCCTGCAGGCGCAGGTTCAAGAGTTCTTATCGGCTTCCAATGATGGCGGCGAGCAGGATAACCAGCCTCGCGGCTCTTTGATCGATATATCAGTATAAGGATAAAGGTTTTACAGTTTTGTGGGGGAAGAAGGCGCTTCATAATAAAGCGCCTTTTTTATGTCCGCCGTCATCCCCGCAGTTCGGCTAGGCAATACCTTCCGGGATGACATTGCTTTTACTGGAAGGCAACTTCGTCAAAGCTGCGCAGTTTGCGCGAGTGTAGCTTTTCGGGCGGGGTTTCGCGTAACAATTCCATGGTCAGCAATCCGACTTTGAAATGCTGTTTTACCCGCTCACGGTAAAATGTATCCGCCATGCCCGGCAGCTTTAATTGCCCGTGCAAAGGTTTATCAGACACACACAGCAACGTGCCATAGGGCACACGCAGCCGGAAGCCATTGGCGGCGATTGTGCCGCTCTCCATGTCCATGGCGATGGCGCGAGACTGGCTCAGGCGACGGTTTTGCCGCAGGAACGAGCGCAGCTCCCAATTCCGGTCATCCGTGGTGGCGACTGTTCCTGTGCGCATAATCTTTTTGACTTCGTAGCCTTCCACGCCGCAAACTTCACCCACGGCTTTTTCCAAAGCTTGCTGGATTTCAGCCAAGGCGGGGACCGGGATGCTGGTGGGGAGATCATCATCCAAAATGTGGTCTTCGCGTAAATATCCATGCGCCAATACATAATCGCCCAAGGCCTGCGCATTCCGTAGCCCGGCGCAATGTCCCAGCATCAGCCAGGCGTGCGGGCGCAAAACCGCGATGTGGTCGGTGATGGTCTTGGCATTAGACGGGCCGACGCCGATATTGACCATGGTGATCCCTTTGCCATCTGCACGTTTGAGATGGTATGCGGGCATTTGGGGCGTGCGTTTGCGCGGATCAGGCTGGATAAACTCGGTGTATTGCGCTTTACCGGTCTGTTTTTCACCCAGCATGATGAATTCATCGATATAAAATTGATAATTGGTGAAAATGACAAAATTTTGGAAATGATGTTCATCGGTGCCACAATAATGTTTGAGCCTTTGCAGGCTTAGATCAACGCGAGGCGCGGTGAACAGCGATAGCGGGTTATCGTCATCTGGACCGGGGACGTGCGTGCCATTGGCGATTTCATCATCCATAATGTCCAAATTCGGCACATCAAAAATATCGGGCAAGTCTTCCATTTGATCAATGCTGAGCTGGCCTTCGAGGTGGTAATCCGTTCCCAAAGCAAAGTGAATGGGGATTTGCACATCGCTGACGCCAACCTCGATCGGAATGTCATGGTTTTTGGCAATCAACCGCAGTTGCGTTGAGAAATATTCTTTGAAAATATCGGGGCGCGTTACAGTTGTAGAATATGTGCCAGGCTTTGGGGCGTAGCCGAAAGACATGCGGGAATCCGCGCGGCGCGCATATTGTGTGGCAATTTTTACATACGGGTAAAAGCCGGAAACGCGCTCTTTCATGGGTTTTCCATCGACATAAGTCTGGAATTGTTCACGTAAAAAAGCGGTTTGTTCGTTATAAATTTTTTCGATTGCCGCAATCGCGTCCTGCGGATCGGTGAATTTCTTTGGTTTTTGCGGTTTTAATGTCTTTATCATGCCCATTATTATCACTGAAATTCGTTTATTTTCAATGAATAAGATTTTTCAAAGCCTCTTGCATTTATAGGAAAATCATCCTATAATCGGGCTTTTATTTCCATCCCAAGACAAAAGGAACTAGCCCCCCCTGCTAAAATCAAAAACAAACTGAGCAACTCATATTTTCGTTTTATAATAACGGCTTACAGGCCCATAAGAGAGCGCGCATATTCCTTGGCGCAAAAAGGCTGCATGTCCTCGATGCCTTCGCCCACGCCGATCGCATGGACGGGGACGCCGAATTGGTCGGCCAGGCCAACAAGAACGCCGCCTTTGGCGCTGCCGTCGAGTTTTGTGACGATCAACCCTGTGACATTGACCATGTCTTTGAAGGTTTCGAGTTGGGAGAATGCGTTTTGGCCGGTGGTGGAATCAAGGACCAAAAGCGTCGCATGGGGCAGGCTTTCGTCCTGCTTTTTCAGCACGCGTACAATTTTGGCCAGTTCTTCCATCAAATTGGCTTTGTTTTGCAAGCGTCCGGCCGTATCGATGATCAAGATATCCGTATTGTCTGCTTTGGCTTTTTCATAGGCTTCAAAAGCAACCGCAGCGGCATCTGCGCCAACATCTTTCGTGACGAGGGCGCACCCTACTCTATCGGCCCATATTTGCAATTGCTCGGTTGCAGCGGCGCGGAAAGTGTCGCCAGCCGCAAGCATGACGGATTTTTTATCTTCGCGCTTAAAGCGTTGAGCTAATTTCCCGATGGTTGTGGTTTTTCCTACACCGTTCACCCCGGCGACCAAAATAACAAACGGTCCATTGTCCGGTTTTTGAATTTCCAACGGTTGGGCCACAGGCTTTAAGATTGTGGTGATGCTTTCTGCCAAAGCTTCTTTGATTTCGTCCTGGCTGATATCCTTGCCAAAACGGTCTTTTGAGAAATCTTCGATGATTTTCGCGGCGGTTTTCGGACCAAGATCGGCAGAAATCAAAAGCTCTTCGAGGGCATCAAGCGCATCCTGGTCTAATTTCTTCTTGGTTATAACATCGGTGATGCCTTGGGTGATTTTATTCGTTGACTTTGAAAGGCCGGAGGTTAAGCGAGACAGCCATCCACCTTCATCGTCATGGTCGTCATCAAGCGCTTCGTGTTCTTGCGCGTCATCATAAAGCGAGTGTTTCGGCACGGGGGATTCGTCGAGATCCTCTATAATTTCGCTGCCATTTTCTTCCAGCTCATGTTTGGTGTTTTCGTCAATCTCGGGTTCGTAATCCGTAGACGGTTCGATCGCAGGATCATTCCTTCGATGCAGCAGGCGATCGTCTCTGTCCTCTTGTTCCTGCTCTGCTGCATTTTTCTTTTTGCGCCAAAAAACCATTACTACCTCGTCATCCTGAAGCGCTCGCGCTGAAGGATCTGTTTGTTAATCTTTGAGATCCTTCAGGGCTTAAGCCCTTCAGGATGACAACACACTAAAATATAGAGCAGCTAAGCGGGTACGCCAAGCATCTTGTCGTGATTGATACTCTGTAATTTCACTTGTGCCAAAGTGCCGGCCTCTAGATTGGTTCCAAGTTGCACAGGGCAGAAATTTTCGGTGCGGGCGAAGTTGTTTTTTTCAACAATGACTTGTGCGGTTTTGTTGAGGTTTCGTTTTAGGAGTTTTTGGAGTTGCTCATCGCCTTTTGCACGCAGGCGCGCGGCGCGTTCCTTGCGGATTGGGGGAT
>CAYGNI010000007.1:0-38483 GCA_964351195.1 uncultured Micavibrio sp. | reverse complement strand
TCTCGGTGATATGCGTGGTGATGACCGTGGGCGCATCGACAACCGTATAGCCCTTGAAATGTGCTTCCTCGCGGTATTGCTCATCGATCCACATCGCGGGCAGGCCGAATGTCGGCTCAGTCGTATTTTCACCGGGCAGGGTAATCGTCGCACCCGACGGGTCCATACACATCATCATGCCGGGACGCACATCGCCGCGCCCGCTTTCAATCTCTTTGATGCGCACAACATAGGTATTGGCCGGCAGCTGGAGGTTATCCTGTATTCGCACCGCAGGCAGAACATAGCCCATATCTTCGGCCAATTGCCGGCGTAGCCCTTTGATCTGATCCGTAAGCTTATTCCCATCTTCGGATTGCACCAGCGGCAATAAACCGTATCCCAGCTCAAGGCGTATGGTATCCATCGCTAGCGCTTTGGAAATTGGCTCTTCCGCCGGTCTGCCGCCTACGCCGCCCGCTGGCCCGGCTGCTGCTTTTACCGCTTCAATGCGCTGCACTTCGGCCTCTTGCGCCTTGAACGCAAAGAACGCCACCGCCCCCGCAGCAAGGCTCAGCGTCGCAAACGGCATAAATGGAATCCCCGGCACAAGCCCCAAAGCCATCATCAGCGCCGCACTCATCGCTATCGCACGCGGGTATGCGTTAATCTGGCGGAACAACGCCTGCTCTGCGGAACCTTCAACCCCAGCCTTCGACACCAACAAACCAGCTCCAATAGAAACAATCAGCGCCGGGATCTGGCTCACCAGCCCGTCACCAATCGTCAGCAAGGTATAAGTCTGCGCTGCTTCTGCAAGCGACAACCCTTGCGAAACCGTACCGATAATAATCCCGCCCACAATATTGATGAATGTGATCAAAAGACCCGCAATTGCATCTCCGCGCACGAACTTCGCCGCACCGTCCATCGCCCCGAAAAACGTACTTTCCTGCTCCAGCTTTGATCGTTTTTCTTTGGCTTCGTCTTCTGTAATCAACCCGGATGAGAGATCACTGTCGATCGCCATTTGCTTCCCGGGCATCGCATCCAAGGTAAAACGCGCCGCCACTTCGGCAATACGCCCTGAACCTTTGGTAATCACGACAAAGTTCACAATCACAAGGATAGAGAACACAATCGCCCCAACGATATAATTATCCGCAATCACAAAACTTCCGAACGCGCCGATAATCGCCCCGGCCGCGTCGCCGCCTTCATGCCCGTCGCCCAAAATCAGCCGCGTTGAGGCCACATTCAAACCAAGGCGCAAAGATGTTGCAATCAATAAAACTGTGGGAAACGTTGAAAACTCGAGCGGCGTTCTGATGAACAAGACCATCATTAAAATCACAACCGAAAACGTAATCGAAACCGATAAGCCCATATCCAACACAAATGGGGATATAGGCACCAGCATGAAAAGGATAATGCCGATAATCCCGACCGCGAATAAAATATCAGGTCTGAAATAGGGTGCCATAGCGCCCATAGCACGATCCCGCCCGGTCATACCGCCGGGAGCAGAAACAGATTGTGTCGATCGCGCAGGAAGATTTTCGGCCATAAAGTATATACTGATAACGAACGTTAATAAGGGATAGGATTCGCGAAAAATCCCACGTTTCAGTGTATCCCGCTATGCCTAAAAGCGCAAATGATTGGTTTAGTTGTTGGGTGTCGTACGTGCCGCCGGAGTTGCCGCAGAGGCTGGTGTCTCTCCATCTGGTGCGGGTTCTTCGGTCGTTGTCTGCGTTTGCCCAGCCGCTGCGTCGCGCTGCTCTGCTGAGATGCCCTCGGGTTTAGCTACAATGTTTAAAGGGTTCATAAGGTTATCAAATTTTTCCTTAAGCTGCGGTGCGTGGTTGCCGAGGAAGTTGCCAACAAACCCCAACAATTTTGCAACAATCCCCAGAATAGGCTGCAGCCAGCCCTGCTGTGACAGGAAGTTGCGAATACCTTCCGAAATTTTTTCATTCACCATATCGGGAAAAAACTGTGCCAAGAAGGCAATATCAGTATTTTTCCTCAGCTTGGATTTGATACCTTCTTTGCCATCTTTGTCTTCCATCTGATCCGCGATCAGCTTGGTGAGCTTGGCCTTTTCTTCGGGATCTTCGAGCTTCTCACGAAGCTTTTTATACATCTCTGTCGCCGGGATGTCGGTCGCCGTAGCAAGGGATTCTCTTTGGCTATCAAGTGTTTCCATGAACACTGCCGGAAGCTTCTCTTTAATATTGTTGTAAACTTCCGCTTTGGCTCTGTTCATATGGTGCTCATTGTGGGTGCCGCCACTATTGCGAACCCATGCACTTTTTAATTGGCTCCACAAATCGTCTTCCGGTTCTTCCGCAAGTTTTTCCAGACCGATACGGGCCCGCTCTTCAATGGCTTTTTCAGCTGGTAACCCTGCAAATCTCGACGTTGTAACAAGATTGCCTTTAGCGTCTTTTAGAGGTGTTATCCCATCTTCTTCAAAAGTTAGTTTTTCATAGAATTTTGCTTTTTGTTCGTCTGACAAAGAATCCAAAAAGACATCAACCTGAGCATTACTGAGGTCTTCCGTCGCATCGCGAACCTGCTCTTCTGTAATCTCTGAAAGTTTTATAGATTTGAGATCTCCGAAAATAGCGATGTTAATACCAGAGCCGCCAAGCTCCAAAGCCTCTCCAAACGTTACAGCTTTAAGCTCTTCGTCAACAAAAGTTTTCACGGTGGAATCGATAACGTCTTTTAACGCTTCATTCCCGTACAGCTCCGTGAATTGCTTTTCATCAAGCTCGGCTAAGATGTCGACAATTTTTTCAGGCGTGAGCGTATCAACAATTTCTTCGATTTGCGGCGCAATGAGATTACCGTCCATGCCGAACATCTGCGCAAGTTGCATAAAGCCAGCAAGCTTATCACGCAAACCTTCGGGATATCGATCTTTGGGAAAATCTTTAAATGAAAGTTGTTCAGGATGAAACAGATACGCCAGATATGAAACCATATCTAAACGCCCTGCAATACCTGCTACAAAATCCTGAGGCTTTGGTTCAGCCATTGATCACAACACCCTTTATAACTATTACACCGTTAAAAATTATTCTTATTATTTGGGCCAATTATAGGGGATAAAGAGTTAAGAAAGTCTTAACATTCATCTTTAAAGCTTGCTCAGCCCGCCCCAGACCTTACAATAAATCCATAGAATCACTGCAAAAGTTAGGGGATTATCATGGAAATTTTCGTACTTGTTTTCGTTGGGTTATGTGTTCTTTTGGTCTTCAAAGGCGTTAAATCCGTCCCGCAAGGGTATCAATTTACCGTAGAGCGCTTCGGAAAATACACGCATACCATGGAGCCGGGCCTGCATTTCATCATCCCGTTTGTCGATGGTATCGGCGCGAAAATGAGCATGATGGAGACTGTGCTGGATGTGCCTTCCCAGGAAGTGATCACCAAGGACAACGCACTGGTCCAGGTCGACGGCGTTGTCTTCTATCAGGTGCTGAACGCCGCCCGCGCAGCATACGAAGTCCGCGATCTTGAGCGCGCAACGCTGAACCTCACCACAACCAATATCAGAACAGTCATGGGCTCCATGGATCTGGACGAGCTGCTCTCCGAGCGCGATGCGATCAACGCCCGCCTGCTCTCGATTGTCGACGAAGCGACTGAGCCATGGGGAATTAAAGTCACCCGCATTGAAATTAAAGACATCACACCTCCGCGTGATCTTGTGGATTCCATGGCGCGTCAGATGAAAGCCGAGCGCGACAAACGCGCCACCATTCTTGAGGCGCAGGGCTTCCGCCAATCCGAAATCGAACGCGCAGAAGGCGAAAAACAAGCCGCCATTCTCGAAGCCGAAGGCCGCAAAGAAGCCGCATTCCGGGACGCCGAAGCCCGCGAACGCTCAGCCGAAGCCGAAGCCAACGCGACGCGCATGGTATCCGAAGCCATCGCAACAGGTGATGCTCAGGCGATCAACTATTTCGTGGCACAGGAATACGTGAAAGCGCTAGGCAAATTCGCCACCTCACCGAACCAAAAAATTATGTTCATGCCACTCGAAGCCTCCGCCGTTCTCGGTGCACTGGGCGGCGTTGCGGAAATCGCCAAAGACGCTTTCGGCAAAGACAAAGCGGCCTAGAGAAGAGGAGATATTGGCATGGACATATTCGGATACAACCTCGAGCACATTATCTTCTGGCACTGGTGGGTTTTAGCGACCGTATTCTTCGTCCTCGAAGTCCTGTCCTTAAGCTTCTTTTTCCTCTGGATTGGCATGGCCGCAGTCATCGTCGGAGCATTGGTTTTCGTTATGCCCGAGCTGTCCTGGCAGGGACAATTCTTCACATGGGCCGTGATCTCCGTCGTTATGGCCGTGGGCTGGCGTGCCTATAAAAAGAAAAACCCCGGCGGATCAAAATCCGACCAACCCTTGCTGAACAAGCGCGGCGAGCAATATGTCGGCCGCACTTTTACCCTCGAAACGCCGATCGAAAATGGCTTTGGCAAAGTCAAAGTGGATGACTCGATCTGGAAGATCGAATGTGAAAAAGACATCGAAGCCGGAAAAAAGGTCAAAGTCACCGCCGTCGACGGCACAGTCCTGCAGGTTGAAGAGGCTTAGCGTATCTACTGTGTGCCGGAGGCGGGGATATTAACGCCTTCATCTTTGTACTGATTAAGCTTGTTGCGCAGCGTGCGGATGGAAATCCCCAGAATATTCGCCGCATGCGTACGATTCCCCAAACAATGCTCAAGCGTATCGATAATCATATCCCGCTCAACATCGGCGATCGTGCGCCCGATCAAATTTTCCACCGCGCCGGGATTTTTAAGCGTTTCGACATTCTTGGCGGCACTCGGGGCCGCCGCCGATGGTGCGGCGGTGGAGGAGCCTTTATCAGTATTTTGAAAAGCGCCGTCTTTCAACTGGATCGCCGCCGCTTCCAATTCGTCTTGCGTGGAGATCAAAATGGCCCGATGCATAGAGTTTTCTAATTCGCGAATATTTCCGCGCCAACCATAGCCTTGTAATTTTTCGGTGGCCTCGGCTGACACTTTTTTCTTCGGCACACCGTTGGCTTCCGCATATTTATCGGCAAAAAATTGCGCCAGCTTGGCAATGTCTTTTGGCCGCTCGCGCAAGGCGGGCAGGGCAAGGTTCACAACATTCAAACGGAAATAGAGGTCTTCGCGGAAATCCCCGTTCTTCACGCTTTCCTCCATATCGCGGTTCGAGGTCGCAATAATGCGCACATCAACCTTGACCGCGTCATTGCTTCCCACGCGGGTAATCTCGCGCTCTTGCAAGACGCGCAAAAGCTTGGCCTGTAAGCCGACATCCATCTCACTGACCTCATCCAGAAGCAAAGTGCCTGTATGCGCCTCTTCAAACTTCCCGATGCGCCGGGATGTCGCGCCCGTAAACGCGCCTTTCTCATGCCCGAACAATTCGGATTCCAATAAATTCTCAGGGATAGCCGCACAATTCACAGCAATAAACGGACCCGAAACACGTTTGGATTTGCGGTGAATATGCTGGCTCATCACCTCTTTACCCGTACCGGATTCACCCGTGATCAAGATTGTCGCCTCGCTCGGCGCGACTTGATTGGCCAGCTTAACAACATCCTGCATCACCGGATCATCGGCGATCATGGTGTTTTGCTCTTCGGTAATCGCCGCCAAAACAGCGGCTATCAGCTCCGCATCCGGGGGCAGAGGAACATATTCCTTCGCGCCCGCCTGAATGGCCTTCACCGCCGCACGCGCATCATTATCCACCCCGCAGGCAATCACCGGCATATGAATACGCTCGGCTTCTAAACGTTCTATAAATGCGGAAATCTTCTGCTTAACGTCAATCATGACCAGATCCGCGCCTTTGCCGTTCAGCAAAGCACCAATGGCTTGTTCATAGTCTTCACAATGGATCACCTTCGCACCTTTTTGCAGGGCGATTTTTCCCGCCTGTGAAATATATCCATCCAAATTTCCGATGATCATTAAACGCATAATGTTTTTTCTTTACATATTAAAATATTACTGCTAGTTAAACCATTCTGAAAAAGAGTAAACGTGATGAGTGCAGAAGTAAACTATCCTGATAATGTTGTCGTTGTATCTTCGAGAGAAGAACTTTTAACATGCCCATTTACGCTCCGGGAAAATGTAATCTTATGGCCAAGAGATATACCTAGAGGTTTTGAGGGTCTCGCCGCACAATTTCGCGAGTATGTAAAAGAGAATGCTTGTGTAAGAGTCTCTGAGCCTATATCAGAAATAAATGTAGGAGCAGATCATCCTACAGTAATAGTCAACACTCGTGAGATTTCATGGGATGTATTTGATGCATTTGCAAATAGTCCTCCATTATCTTCTGCGTCAAGGTGTGCTGCTAGGTTTATTAAAAAGGATAGAAACTTATTTCGAAAGCCTGAGCTAAGAATCCATTGGAGTAGAACTAGCATCAACCAAGATATTCACCTTGATGGTAGTTATGATCGCGAATATGGTCGCATGTTAACATGTTATACATCCCCAACGACACGCGGATGGAAGCCTGATCAGCAACTCCCAATAAGTAACTCAGCAATAATGACTTTTCTCAAAAAAGGAGAAGAATATAAGTCTTTTCAATTTGGTGTTGGACATATTTGGCGCCACGCGTGTCGACGCTCCAGCAATGAAATATCTGAGGAAGGAATATCTAAGGATGATCCAACACCATTCGTACATCAAGCGGGAGTTCCACAGGGCGATATTCCTAGAATGATCATGCTCAACTGACTTTTAATCAAAATATTGAATCCGCTCTGCGGGGGGGAGCTCAGAGTTTAATAGCATTTCCAGGCTTCGCGGATTGTCTTGGCGGGCTATTGATGTTGCCGCAACACTGATCAACATTTTTATCAATGTCTCATCCGCCGAGTTTTTCTCAAGCTTTACGGCCAAAGGGGCCATCACGATAGTCCCCAAAATCGCCCCGTAAAATGTGGTCAAAAGCGCAATCGCCATCGCCGGGCCGATTGTCTCGGGGTTCTCAAGGTCCGCTAACATCTGTACCAAACCGACCAATGTTCCGATCAACCCCATCGCGGGGGCAATCTCGGACGCACGGCGTGTAATGCTCGCTGAGCGTTTATGCCGCGCCGCAAGCGCTTCAACGCGCAAGGACAGCAGACGTTTAATTTCATCAGGCTGATACCCGTCAATCACCATCTGCATCGCGCTTTGCAAGAAAGGATCCTTCTCCAGCTCCTTATCAAATTGCGAGAGCGCAAGAATACCTTTTTTCTTGGCCACAACTGATAAATCTATAAGGCTGTTGGCAAGCCGTGATGGATCCTGAATTTGACGGAACATAGATTTCGCGATGATCTTCCACGCCCGCGCAAGCTCATCGCCGGTATATGAAATAGCCGTTGCCGTCATGGTGCCAAAAAGAACAATCATCAGGGAAGGGACGTTAAAGAAATTCGCATTGCTTTTGCCGATCAGGATCGCCCCGGCGATAAAGCCGAAAGTAAAAATCAGCCCCAAAATCGTCGCAAGGTCAATCTTGGTATAGGGAACTTCAATGGTAACTTTGGGAAGAGGTCCGGCCGATCCGCTTTGTGCCTCTGTGGTATCTGTATCGCTCATAGTGTTTAAATCTAATTCCGATCCGATTTAACAATCTCTGTCATCGTCACGCCAAGCTTGTCTTCAACAACAACAACCTCGCCGCGTGCAACCAGACGGTTATTCACATAGATATCAATCGCCTCGCCGACTTTGCGGTCCAATTCAACAACCGCACCCCGGCCAAGTTTCAAAAGCTGGCTGACCTGCATGGTCGAACGCCCAAGCACCGCAGAGATCTGCACAGGAATATCGTAGATTGCCGTGACATCTTCTGCCATGGCCTCGCCTTCGGCATAATTGCTGTTGATGTCCTGACGCTTAATTTCGGTGCCTTCGATGTCATCCAGATCCATGCCGCCTTCTGCGCCGCCGGCATCACCTTCTGTAGCATCACCTTCAGCGGCATCGGTCTCTTCAACGCCTGTATCTTCATCACTCATTGGTTATCCTCCACTTGCTTATCGTCCTCATTCGGACCATCAGACGGCGGCGTCGCACTCTCTTCTTCGGGCTCAGCATCCGCCTGTGTAATATCCTGTTCCGCTGGCTCGGCATTCTCCGCTTCCGGTGGCGAGTCAACATCACCTCTATCATGACTGTTTGGAGCCAAACCTGCAAGCACCTCTTGCAGCTTGCTTTCAATCTCCTGTGCCATGTGCTCGGCATGTCGAATGGCCCCGCCATCCGCCCAGGAAAGCGCTATATCCCCATTCGCCATGGCTTCATCACCCACAACCTTGAATGACAGCGCATCATTCTTACTCGAAAGCTCTTGCATATAGGCCTCAATATCAGGTGCAAAGTCTGTGGACGTTTTGATTTGAATGGCGCTTTGCCCTTCCTGGCTTTGTATAATAGACTCCAACTGCCCTTGCATCTCTTCAAACCCATATTTGGATTGAAACACTGGGAACAGCTTTTTAAAGATGCTCAGGGACAAGGCCACTGCTTCGCGCTCATAGGTTTTTTCGCGCGCCGTTTCTTGTGTAAACAAAGTCTGCGTCTCTGCGGCAATGCGCTGCAATGTATTGGAAATCTGCTGATCGCGTGAGGCTTTCGCTTCGGCTAAGCCTTCTTCATGTCCCTTGGTATAAGATTGTCGTTTTGCCTGATCCAACTCGGCTTCGGAAAAAACAGGAGGCGGAGGCTCCTCAAACTCTTCCTCTTCGATGACATCGTCATCAAAGTTATTCATGTGGAAAAAAAACTTCTCATCGTCTTGATTGTCTGAGGCTTGCAAGCTCTACCGTCCCATCCTCGTATGATTAGTAAATCAGTTCATCTTCAGCATCACCGCTGGCGATGGTGATTTCACCCCTGGATTCAAGGTCTTTAGCGACATTAACAATATATTGCTGTGCTTCTTCTACATCCTTAAGGCGCACAGGTCCCATCGCCGCCATGTCTTCTTTCATGATCTTCGCCGCGCGCTCGGACATATTCGAGAAGAACAGATCGCGTATAGTCTCCGTTGCGCCTTTAAGCGCAGGCGGAAGCTTGTCTTTGTCCACCGCACGGATAAGCGTTTGAATGCCCGCAGGGTCCAAATTGGCCAGATCTTCGAATGTAAACATAAGAGAGCGAATTTTCTCCGCCGCATCCGGCGCACTTTTCTCCAGCTCTTCCATGAAGCGCGTCTCAACCGCGCGTTCCATGTTGTTAAAGATATCGGCGATAAGCTCATGCGAGTCACGGCGCTGTGTGCGCGCAAGATTGGTCATGAATTCCTGACGCAGTGTTTTTTCGACTTCATCCAGAATATCCTTTTGCACGGCTTCCATGCGCAGCATACGGTGAATGACCTCAAGCGCGAAATTCTCCGGCAGCATCGCCAAAACGCGCGCCGCGTGATCGGATGAAACTTTCGAAAGAACAACGGACACAGTCTGCGGATATTCCTTTTGCAAGAATGCCGCTAGAATTTCTTCATTCACGTTGCCCAGCTTTTCCCACATGGTCCGACCCGCCGGACCACGGATTTCTTCCATGATGTTACCGATCTTATCAGTGCTCAAACCGGCTTTTTGCAGCAGGCGCATCGTGGAGTCTTGCGTACCGACAAGGGAGTTAGTTGAACTCATCTGCTCGGCGAAATCGACGAACAAGCGCTCTACAACATTGGGGCTAACCTTACCAAGACCCGCCATAGTTTGAGAGAGCTCAAGGATTTCATCATCATCCATGTTCTCAAAGACTTTGGCCGTTTGGTCCTCACCCAAAGACAACAGCAAAATTGCCGCTTTCTCTGGGCCTGTCAGCGCCCTGTAATCCTCACGCATACGAACACTCATGGCTTACGAGCTCTCCTCTGTCATCCAGCTCCGAATAACGGAAACCGTCTCATTCGGGTAATTTTCAACAATCTCTTCAACCTTGCGCATTGAAGACGCTTTGACTTTTCCTTCAACGCCACTGATATCGATCAGTGACTCTTCTTCTTCTGGTTCAGGTGCCGGGCCTGTCGGTGCGGCCAATGCAGGGCTGGGCGGACGCATGGCCAAAAGATCTGCTTCCAGGTCTTCATCAATATCTGTCCCGCCGCCTTCAGTCGCCAGTAAGCGCCCGACCATTGGCTGAAGAACCAGCAGAACAACCAGAACAATCATGATGGCAACAGTGAAGATTTCAGCAAAGTCGAGCAGGGCGGCTTTATCGAAGCCAAACAGCATGCTGTCTTCCAGTACTTCTTCGTTCGTATCGACTTCGGCGAACTGGAACTCGATCACATCAATCACATCGCCGCGGCCTTCATCAATACCCGCCGCTGTACGGATCAAATCCTCAATTTTTTGAATCTCTTCATCAGAGCGAGGCTGATAAATTTTCTCACCTTCTTCATTCGTCGTTGTTAGACCGTTAATGGAAACAGCAATCGCAAGGCGTTGTATTTCGCCAACCTCACGCACAGTGCTTCGTGTTGTACGGCTTATTTCAAAATTCGTAATTTCTTCCAACCGGTTGCTCTGCGCGGACGGGGCATTATCCGCCAGCAAATCGCCGCCAACACCCGGCAGGTTATTGGCAACCGTTACATCCTCACTCAAAGGCTCACGCTCTGTGTTACTCTCTTCTGTAACCTGAGAGGACCGCACAACTGTTTCAGGATCAAATAACTCTTCATTCGTGCTGATACGATCAAAATTCATCTCCGCCGTCACCACAACGCGCGCATTGCCTTGACCTACAATTTGGTTAAGTTGCTGTTCAATCTTATCTGTCAATCTACGCTCATACCCTAAGCGCATTTCTTCGGCTTTCAGAGCTTGCAGGTTCTCGCTCTCTTCTCCGCCTTGCGCCAATAAGTTCCCGTTGCCATCAACAATCGTCACATTAGAGGTCTTAAGCTCCGGTACCGCAGACGCCACTAAAGATTGAATAGCTAAAACCTGTTCACGCTCCAACTGTGCACCCGGACGAAGTCCTACATTCACACTGGCCTTGGGTGGGCGGCTGTCACGGCTGAACAATTCACGCTGCGGGAGAACTAACAAAACTTTCGCGCTGCGCACTGCATCCAAAGAGCTAATCGTGCGCGCCAATTCTCCTTGAAGCGCACGCACCTGATTCACGTTTTGAACGAAATTCGTTGTCCCAAAACCGCTCTGTTCATCAAAAATCTCATAGCCCATAGATCCGCCATTCGGCAAACCAGACTCCGCCAACAACAAGCGCGCACGGCCAACTTCGTTTTCCGGCACAACAATCCGTGTTCCATCGGGAGACACCTCATAGCGTATAGTATTCTCTTCGAGTTTAGCTGCAATCGCGCCAGAGTCTGCTGTTGAAAGATCAGCGTATAAAAGCGTTAATTCAGGCGTCGAAACACGGAAAGATACGAAAACAAAGAACATCAGCAAACCGACCAAAATGGCCGCCATAATCCCAAGCCGCGAAGGGCCCAACTGTTTCAATGTTTCTACAAAACTATTCACGAACGAGATCCGATCTTTTTATTTTTATCCGGCGGCGCCGGTTCGATGTTAGAACCCCAAAGAGGGCAGGGGTAACCAGATGTTTGACATCTGCTTATTAAAATAAGCGAAAAATGCACATCTGGCAAACATACTTATCACTTTTTATTATAATATGATTTCACTGTTTTTACCATTAATTCGCGGAAGTTAGGATTCTGTAACTCTATGTAAAATAAGGGAAAAGCATCGCTTTAGGCATATTGGCCTGCAGGAACGGCAAAAAATAACTGCATTCTGCTATATTTTTTTATATTATTAGCGCTAAGTCATTGTTTTGTGATGGGTATGTACATGTTATTTAATGTGGGTAAATATACTGTTTTCTTGACATTTGCACGTTGTCAAGGTAAAATGATAATAGGGTAGTATACCTGAATTATATTTTTTTTCGGAGGGGTCCGTTCAAAGGTAATTCAGGATGTTAGGAAAAAACAATGATTGAAGCTGTAAATTCAGTATTGGCAAATGCATCATTGGTCCGCACAGGAAGCGGGCAGGATGACGTTGTGCGCGCTGAAGTTCAAAGAGCGCAGAACGATGTCCCTAAGGCCCCTTACATCAGCCCATACATCTCCTTGGATAACAATTATAATGCGGCTGTTATTCAGATCCGTGACTCTGAAACAGGGGACGTTTTAACGCAGTTCCCATCAGAATCCCGTTTAAGAGCCAAACAACAGGAGCAAGTCGTGCTGCAGGCGCCTCCGCAGCCCCAACAGCAGGTTCAAAGTGTAGACACATCGTCTCAGCAAGTCGCGAGCGCGGGCTTTGTCGCGCAGTCCATAAGCTCTGACATCGGTGTTCCGGCCGCATCCTCCGGCGGTATCGCGCAGGCGCAAATCGCCTCTGCGGCATTGGCATCCGGCGCACAATCCGGTCAACTACCATCTGGCGAGGTCAACGTAACGGCTTAATGGGAATGAAAGCTCTGGAATGTTCGGCGCTTTGAAGCGCTTTTTTTATGCCTGACTGTCTGTAGTTTCTGCATCAGACGTATTTTCATCAGATACCGGCGCATCTTGAACCGTAGCAGTTTTGCTCATCAGCCCGGCTGCAATCTCTTTATTTATGTTGATCAACACATCAAATTTCTGCTGCGTTGGCTCTGCAATAATATCAATCTCGCGCTTGAAGATAAAATTGGCCAAATTGACGATATTACTGCGCAAATCATTTGGGCGCTCCCCGTCCGGATTTTCAAGGGCCGTATCATAAAACATCAGCCAGATTTGACGGTTATATTTCAGCGTCTCTTCAATAACTTCCTTGCTGGCGCTGTCCAGATCCTTTTGCAGGTCGGACAAAAGCTTAGCGGATTTGAGCAGCACACGTGCCTCCAGCTCGCGCTGATCGGGGGCGTTTTTCTGCGCATTGTCGCCATACGCACTGGCTGCTTTCGCATATGGGTTTTGATTATTCTGCCGCATTGATCGCAAGTCCCATCAATTCTTTTTCATGTTCGATAAGCTCTTTTGCAATTTTCAGAGCCTTGTAATACATCCCATCCATAATGAAATCATTGATCTGCATAAAAAAGATCGTACTGGTCGGTGAAGCGCTTTGCACATCTTTGATGAGATCAAAATAGGTTTTATGATATTTCCCAGGGTCATTCGCCAAATACATGCATTGGATAACGAAATATATTTTCTTGCAAGGCGTGTCGGCTTCTTCTTCCTGTAGGACGTCTTTTTCCCGCATGATAGGGGCCTCACCCGCAATTTGTAATCGCGTGCGCTGCGAAGCATTGGTAATCACCGCTTCGCCAATAAGGATTTTTTCACCGGGTTTGAGATCGATAACGAGAGCCATTGGATTTCTTCCTTCTGCTATATGTGACAAGGATACCTTCTGTATCTATAATTATTATACCATTTCTCTCGTAAAAAAACAGTAAAGAACACATCGCCAAAAGAAAAAGCAGACAAAGAAAAAGGCCGAGAATTCTTCCCGGCCTTTTTTGTGAGTTTCGGGCAATGCCCGCATTCTTATAATTCTTAGAACAATCGAAGAACTGACTGCTGTGACTGAGACGCCAGGGACAATGAAGTTGTACCCAAAGCCTGACGTGTCTGTAGAGCCAGAAGGTTTGCACCCTCTTCGTTTTGGTCTGCAACGGTCAAATCGTCCGCACCGGATGTCAGTGTGTTGATCGTGCTCTCTGTGAAATCACGGCGAGCCTGAATAACAGCAATACTGTTTGCCAGCGTGTTACCGAAGCTGCGAACAGAAGTCTGAGCATCACTGATCTGTGAGAGTGAAAGCTCAATACCTGTGCTGTTACGGAACGACGCCTGTGTAACACCCAGACCATCGGATGTGAATGTCACGCCAGATGTGGTCAGGGAGTTTGTGTTGTTCTCGTTAAAGAACGTCACAAGATCATCACCGTTCAAAAGGTTCACACCGCGGAAATTCGCATCCACAACCAACTGGTCGATTTGCTCACGAATGATATTGAAATCAGATGCAAGGTCATCCAGAGATTCTGTCGACTGGTTGAAATTAAACGTCTGGTCGACAACGTTGGCAACAGTCGTTGTTCGTGGGTCCAGGTTTCCACTTGGGTCGCCAAAACCAATATCGAATGTAGTACCAGCTGTACCAGTCACACGGAACTGAACATTGTCTACTTCATCACTGATGGATGTGATGACAATCTGACCTGTTGCGTCATCGAAGCTGGCTTCAAGGAATTCACTACCGGTAGCACTATCATTAATCGCATTAATGAAATCCTGAATGGTAGCTGATGCCGAGGATGTGAATGTAATGTTGGTTGTATTGTTGATAGACACCACAATGCTCGTGTTAACACCAGCTAAGACAGTGTTACCTTCTGCATCGAACAGGGTCCCTGATAGAAGGTCCCCGGCTTCGGCCAAGTCTCCCGCTGCAGTTTCAAACAATGAGACAGAGCGAATAGTATTTCCTGCCACGATTGTAGCACCAACACGTGCTGCACCACCTGCGCCGGTATCCTCAACCTCAACAATGTCACCTAAACCAATAGCAGTAAAGTCTGCTACACTAAGATCGTTTGTGCCGACTACGTTAGTGGTTAACCGGAAGCTTCGTCCATCCGAGCTTTGGATAGACAAGAACCCTTCATCGGTGATTTCCGCAGTGATCTCACCATTTTGACTGTCCGCAAATTGGTCAGTAATTTTCGCTGCAAGGGTATAGGCTGTATCACCGGTTAAAATCTGAATGGTTTCACTGATCTGAGTGCCATCATCATCTGTTGTGATAAGAACAAGGTCATCATCTGCAGTGATGGACGTGTTCGCAACCAAGGCACCAGTATCACGAAGGTCAACAGTACCAATCGCGCGGGCAACACCTTCAGAGGCGGCCAGCTGATCACGAGCAGATTCCCCGATAGATTGAGCTTGCTCAACAAGCGCTGTCAAAGCAGTGATCCCCGCATCGGCTTCCTCGATCGTTCTGATGGACAGATTAATGTTGTCCAACAAACGTGAAAGGTCGCTTGCGCGGTTATTCAGGCTTTGTGCTGTAAAGAAACTGGATGGATTATCCAGAGCAGAGTTCACCTTCAAACCGGTCGCCAGACGCAATTGTGTCGTGTCGATCAGTCGTTGTGTGTTCTGTAGTGAAAGTAGGTTATTCCTCAGAGCTGAGGTCAATACGATATCAGAAGACATAGTCTTTCTCCTTTCCTAGGTTTAATGTAATGCTTCCTGCATAAGCCCGATACTGGGGCTACATATCCTATAATATATCACAAAAGTGAATGTATAGTTAAGATTAATTAACACGCTTAACTTTTATCCCCGTTGAAGCAAAAAAATAAGCGTTTTTTCATATTTAGTTGCCGTTTCCTGTGAATAAGCTCAGCACGCTGGCCTGACTTTGAGTTACAAGCGAAAGAGCCGTTTGCCCAAGCGCAAGCCGCGTTTGCACCGCCAAAAGATTGGCGCCTTCTTCATTTTGGTCTGCAACGGTCAAATCATCGGCCCCGGCCAGGTGGTTATTGATCAAATTGCGTGTGAAATCATTGCGGATCTTGATAATGCTCAAATCGCTGGTAATACTCCGCGCGTAGTTACGCACCGTATCAAGTGCAACCTCAAGAGAGTCCAAAATACCCTCAACAGCCTCAAGGCTGGAAAAATCTTTACTAATAAGTCCAAGCCCCTCAAAAGAAAAATCCACCCCCTTGCTAAAAAGGAAGTTTGAATGGTCTTCATTGAAATAGGTCGTCAAATCATCCCCGGCCAGTAAATTAATCCCGCGATAGTTGGCATCAAGGATCAACAGGTTTATTTGCTCAAGAATAATATTGTACTCTTTGTTGATAATCATCGTGGATGTTGTTGCATCTAAACTTTGTGCGTGACGCGCGAAATCTGCAGCCCCCAGAACCCGGTTGTAAATGGCGACATTTGAAATTCTGCCGCTAAAGAAAAAGCCGCTCGCCGCGACAGTATTCCCGTCGTGAAACTGTGCGCCGTCATCCATGCCGCCTATTCCAGTATTACGGTTATGGACCGGGAATATGCCCTCACTATTAAGGCCTGAAATTCTTCCGACCTCAATGCCGTTAAGATATCCGCTAAAACTTCTATTCGGGCCATCAAACACAAAGGCCGCGTGATAAGTCTGCCCGGCAACAATAGACGTGTTAATATTAAGATCAAAAAACCTTTGTGCGCCGTCGTCGTCCTCAGCGGTGAAATATAAAAGGCCGTTATCGATATAAATCGTAAAACCGTTAGCGTCCCCGCCTTCTTCATATAAAATTTGCCGCCCGCTTGTTGTATTGGCGTTAAAGACAAGCTCAACACTACGCGCCGTCGTCGTGCTAGCGTTAATGTGAGCGGCATCCGCAACGCTTATTCGGTCATTAACGCCATCAAAACTGACGCTTGGTTGAGGCTCGTTCGTATAAAGTGGAGCTGCATTCGCGGCGGCTCCTCCACTATATGTTGCTGCGACAGGCGCGAGTGTCCCGTAATCGACGATAGGGCCACTGGTTTCATCAAGCCGATAGTAAGTCACGGGTAAGTCGAGCAAAATTTCAGTATTTAAAGAGGGCAGGGGCGTGTTAACAGACACCGGGACAATTGAAGGATCGGCGTTCCCCGCCCTGAGCGCATCGCGCGACCTTTCTGCAATCGCTTGTCCCTGTCGTAAAAGCCTTGTGAGCGTGTCGATACCAGCCTGAGTTTCTTCAAGGGTGCGCAGGCTAATGCCGATACCATCCAGAAGTTTCGAAAAATCTGAGGCTCTGTTTGTAAGGGTTTTGGCTGTAAAGAAGCTGGAGGGGTTATCGAGGGCTGAATTAACCTTGAGCCCTGTCGCAAGGCGCAATGATGTTTGGTCAAAAGCAGCCTGTGTACGGTTAATGGATGTAACCGTATTGCGTACAGCCGTCCCAAGTATCACATCATTAACCATACATACTGTATCCCGAGTTACAAATTACATACTGTAATTACTTCCATTATATCATAAGAGTCTTAAATATTCTTAATTTACGAAAAAGAGTGGACAAGTGCGTCTCAGGAAAAATTTGCGAGTGTGTCTGCGACTGCGCGAAACAACACCATGGGCGGGTTCGCAAACTTAAAAAGGCGAAAGCGCTGAGAGACAATAAAGAAGGCGCGACTGCGCCTCGGGCTTTCACCCGCCCCGCAGGAGACGCGAAGCGCCGCGAGGCAATAAAAAAGGGGGGCGCACCTGGCATTAGGTTGGGTTCTACCATGCGGGGCATTGCCCGATGCGCCCTTTTCCGGTGTGAAGAGAAACATTCTGTTTCTAGCCACAGTCCAGAAAATCGGCCTCACATGCTTTGACGTTAGGGTTAGGGTAGTAAACTCAAAGCGCGCTAAGGCCGAAAAACTCTATTATCTCAATCTCAAAAGGTCTTCCGTCATCTGGTCGACTGTATTGATCAATCGTGTCCCGGCACCAAAGGCGCGCTGTGAAACGATCAATCTCGCAAATTCGTCCGCGAGGTCGACGTTTGACGCCTCCAGTGTTGAGGGCTCAACGAATCCTGCGCCGCCTGTCCCGGCCTCACGCAGGTTTTCTTCCCCGGATGCCTGGGATTCTGAATAGGCCGTACCGGAAACTTCACTCAACCCGTTTGCATTCGCAAATGTGATCAACGGAATTTTGTAAAGGTCGGAGGACGCACCGTTGGAGAATCGCGCGCTGACGATACCGTCGCGGTTAATTTCAACACCGGTTCTCAGACCAAGCTCCGCACCATTCTGATCGGAGAAGATCACGTCGAAATTCCCAGAAAATTGGCTGAAACGCTCAATGTCGACTGAAATATTCTGTGGTTCGGAACCGTTGCCCCAGTCAATCTGGTTGAGGTTAATGTCTGTGTTACCTGTGTTATCGGCAAATGCATTCAACGTACCGTCGCCGTTAAAGTTTAGCAGGCCACGGCTTAGGCTCGTGCCGTCTGGGTGCACGATATTAAGCTGCCACCAACCACGAGAGTTGTAAGACGTATCGCCTGGCAGGAACTGGAAGGATGGGAATGCGTTCGTGTCAGTGCCTGCGCTGTTGGAATAAGGCGGTGAGTCGGTAAATAAACCGTTGTCGTAGTTCGGTGCCGTGCCGGATAAATCATCCGACGTATAGGTCCCGTTTGTGATACCCAGGCTGACAAGTGGTGTCCCGGTCACATCTGTCACTGTCAATGTGTTGGTTGCGCCTGCCGTGAATTCATCACGCTGGATAACAAGCTCGCCATCATTGCCAAGGAAGGCTGAGGCGCCGATACCCGCATTGTTGATTTCCAAGATAATGTCATTCACTGTCTGAATGTCCCCTGCAACAGCAGGTGCACCGGACACAACAGTCAGTGTCAGCGGTCCGCCAAGCTCTGTCGTCACTGTGAACTGGTCGCCCGCAGACATGCCGACATCCGTAATCAGGTTGCTTGTCGCCAAAAGGTCTGAAACATTTCCGTTGGCAGTGGCTTGAGGGCCAAAGGTTTTGGTGAACTCCATGGTCAAGACCTGCGATGAACCAAGGCTGTCAAATACAGCCAAGCCACGCGAGAAGTCTGCCGCGCCTGCAACCGCGCCAGCCAGCGTATTGTCGACACTACCTGCATCCAGGTTGACCGCCAGTTCCGCCGAAGAGGTCGGACGGGTCAATCCGCCAAGGAACGCAACATCCGCAGGAAGCAATGAGGAAAGGTCCCCCTGGTTCGCCGGCAAGTTACCATCGGCATCAATCGGCCATCCGTAAAGCACGAAGCCTGCAGAGTTTCTGAGCAAGCCTTGGCTGTCTTCTGAGAATTGACCTGCGCGTGTGTACAGGAATTCCTGTGAGTCCAGAGCCGCACGCTTGACCGGGAAGAAACCGTTCCCGGAAATTGATGCGTCTGTCCCTGAAGACGTCTGCGTAATCGCACCTTGCTGGTCAACGCGCTGAATGCGGTTAACGGTCACTGTACCCGGTGAATAAGTCGATAAGCGGCTCTGAGATGTCACAAGGCTCTCAAAAGCGGCTTCTGATCGCTTATACCCGGTTGTGTTAATGTTTGCGATGTTGTTCGAAATAATCGCTGTGTTCTGCGACTGCGCAAACAGCGCCGAAACACCTGTAAATAAAGATCCAAAAAGTCCCATGATGTAGTCTCCTTCTTTTTTTAAAGTCTGTGCCCTGATCTTTGGTTGTGCGGGCGTTAAAATGGTTAAATGTTAAAACTGTTATCCGGTAGTATCCTCCTCATCAGACGCATCAGGTGTATCCACAAAAGGATCTGCCGGTTTATTGACACTCAGGATGTTCCCAAGCGAAACTGCACGTTCTCCGACGATCGCAAAGATTGAGCCATTCTGGCTTTCAACGCCGTCGACATTGCCCGTGACAACAACTGTGGAGCCTACGGCTTCATCATTACTGTTAAGCGCATCAATGCGAATTTCATATGTTCCGGCCTCGGCTTTGCCGCCGGTCCTCAATGTTCCATCCCATGTAAAATCGTTTTGACCAGGCGCCGTCGCCGCATCGGTTTCAAAGACAATATTGCCGTTCTCATCCAGAACACGCAGCGTAGAATCGACCGCCTGATCGTTCAGCGAGTAACGAATAGTAGATGGGTTTGTGCCGTCATAATTGAACTCTGATGACACATAAGAGATATCCAGCCCGACATAGCCCAAAGCCTGTCCAATTGAATTCCCAAGCTGCAAGGCCACAAGAGAGTCAAGTTTTTGGTTGGTGTTAATCTGCTGTTCAACGCCCGTAAACGCTACCAGCTGATTGGTGAACTCGTTCGTTTCCATCGGCGATAATGGGTCCTGGTTCTGAAGCTGAATGGTTAGCAAATTCAAGAACTGCGCGAAATCTTCGGCAAGCTGCGTCGTCGCACCCTGCGTTCTGGCTTGCTGGTTAATCGCCGTGTTCAGTGTTACATCAGAGGTCATATCGCTCTCCTGTCCTTCTATGCCCAAATGTCATAGCGCGTGTGCCCACTCTCGGGGTCCACGAACCATGTCATCGTTGTTTCAATCAATTCACTCTCATCAAGGCCTTCACCGCCTGCGCCGGTGCCGCCTTGCTCATGTGATCCGCCGCGCTCATTCCCGCCGCCAAGGAAATCTTCACCTTGTGCCAACTCAAACGAAATCCCGCCTTCGGACTCAATTCCTGCATCCTGCAAAGCCTTCTCCAAAACATGCACATCACGCTGAAGCATCGCGAAGGTTTCGGGTTTCTCAACGCTCAGCATCGCCTTCATGCTCTTATCTTTGGCAAAATGCATGCGCACTTCCACGCGGCCCAGCTCAGGAGGGTCGAGCTGCAGGCGGATATTTGTCTCACCGCCTTGACCAGCATTTTTCTGAATATGCGCCGCCACCAGCTGCGCTGCTGGATGGGCGCGCCCGGCGCTCTGGGCTTGTGTAACAAGCGAGGCTAGTCCCTGCGCTGATGTCCCGCTCATCGCAGAAAGACCGAAATCATCGCCTGCGCTCTGGGCTGAAAGAGTATTTGCAAACAGGTTGCCCGTAATGCCCGGGAAGAAACCCTGTAAGGCACTAAAATTCTGCAAAGCCGAGGCGACATTCGCCGATGGGGTAGGGGCGGGCGCTTTACCCTGAGAAGCCTGAACAATCTCACCAACACCCTGTCCGGTCGCAGCTTTCTTCGTACCGACAAAATCTTTCAACGCAGTTTCAAAATCTTGAGCAGGTAAACGTTTGAAAGACTCTGCCAGCGGCTTAAACCCTTGTGTTTCCTTATCGATGACGAGCGCATTCAGTTTCGCAACTATTTCTTGAACAGGAGTAGTAGGCGCGGGCGCTGTCGCGACGCCGCTTTCAAGCGTCAAATCGGCATTCGCAACAATCTTCTTAGGCGCTACCAAAGCAATCAGGGCGCCAAACAAATTTTGACCTGGAAGGTCTTTAGTAACGTCAAAATCCGCTGCGGTGACGTCAACGGATTGTCTTTGCGCAATCTTGGCTTTCAAATCGGTAATCTGCTCGGGCGTTAAATTCAAAAGCGCCAGATCAAATCCGCCTTCGCTCTCATTTCCACCTTGAGAAATTGAGTCAAGGCTTTCAAAGAAATCTTTGATTCCATTCAAAAGAATTTTGTTTTTCTTCGCCTGAACCGCTTCGTCGTCAACGATCAAGCCGTTGATCAAGCGCGGACTGCCCGCCTCAACGCTCTCGCTCGTAATAAGACCATCTGTTAAAGGCTTCAAACTATTATCAAAAGCTTGCTGATTAAGCGCCAGTGTAGCTTCAATCTCCGCCAGAATATCCAAATTCAATGTCTGGCTGAGTGTTTCAATATTCTCTTCAATTTCGGGATTGTCCGCCAGCAGCCGCGCAATGTTAAGCTCCGGCTTTTTTTCCAAAGCAGGATTATCGGATTGCAAAGGCGTTTCGTCTTCGGATAATGGCTGTGACTCGACTTGTGCGGTCTCACCTTTTTGTTGCGCCAGTTGCGCAAGGAAAAGATCAAAGATACTCACACCGCCCTTGGCCGCGCCGACTCCAAGCGCTCCGGGACCTCCCGGAATATTTGCCCCCTGGTTCTGCCCTGGGGTTTGCAATGTAAAGAAACTCATTAAGTCCATGTTTATCTTTCTAATATTCCAATTACGCCGTCTCACTCACACCGGTTGAAACAACTTTGTTTTCGTTATTCTTCAAAACGCCTTGCTCGCCATAGCTATAGGCGCGCTGACGGTTCACAGCTTCTTTCGCGGCACTGCGCACCGTATTACCCAAACGCTCCATCGTGCGCTGCATCCGGCCCAGGGCTTCCATATTCTCTTTGGTCAAATTCGCAAAATCGGCCTGCATGGCTTCCAGCTTCTTTTTCTGCGAGACATCGACCTGTCTCATTTCCTCTTTGCGCAAGAGTATCTCTTCAATGCTCTTTTGATATTTGCGCGCGCTCTCAAGCTTCCTGTCTTGGATATTCAGGAAAGTAACGGTGTCGGCATCCTGAAGCGCTTTTGTCTCTTCGGCATAAACAGCGCGCAAATCGGTAATCGTTTCCATCATTTCCAGGATGGCTTTGTTGGGATCGCGCGATAAAAACGCTTGCTCCGCGGCAGATGTCTTTTGATTTGACTGGTTCATATGATCTCTAGGCATTTTTGCGCCCCTCTTCGGTATTGCTGTTTGCAAAGGTGATTTTCTTACTCTGACCAAGCTCCTGTGCATTCAAAAGCGTCGCCTGAGTATTCTCGCGTGAGCGCTCATACAGGCGCTTCACAACTTCGTTGTTCTGGCGCGAGACTTCTCCAAGCTGCTCTTGCAGCCCTTGCAAACGGTTCAAAAGCGCACCATCTATGCCGCGAAATTCCGGCAGGCGATTTCGAAACTCTTCTGACGCTTTTGCGTAGCGCTCGGCGATCAGAACTTTCTCATCCTGCAAAATCGCAAACGAGAGCATGTCATTTTGTGTGAGAGCCTTAGATTCACGTTCAGCTAAGTTCGCCAAGTTCTTGGTAAGCTTGATTAAATGCTGCAGCGCCTGCGTTCTTTCACGCGGCAAAACCATACCGGGCATGCTTGCTGTATTCGATGGGTCCTTATTACTCTTCACTGGCGTTTGTTGCATCATTGCCTCCATTGTTAATTGCGTCCTGCATTTGAATCATTGCGTCTTTGACCTGATCCGCAAATCCAAGTCCACCGGATTGGGCGGTAATCTTTCCGTATTCCTGTAAAAGCATGCCGCGGAAGACTTCTTCGCCTTTACCGCCACCAAAGGGCGCTTCGGCCTCGATGCCTTCAAACATCGGCTTCATCATTTCTGCGATGAACACCGCTTCAAATTCCTGCGCCGCTGCTTCAATCTTTTCGATCTCGCCGTTCTTTTTGGCCTGTTCCACTTTTCTGGCGGCATTTGTACTATCCGTGCCACTGGTCGTGGCGTACATAAGGGCAAGATTTGTTTCCGGTGCTAAATTACTCATCAGATCACCTCGATATCAGCCTGCAATGCGCCGGCTGCCTTAATGGCCTGAATAATCGTGATAATGTCGCGCGGCTGGATACCAAGCTGGTTCAAACCAGTCACAAGATCCTGCAGCGTCACACCGCTTTCCAGCGTCGTAAGTCTGGAATTCGCACCTTGATCGGCGGAAACTTGCGTGCGCGGCACGACGATGGTCTCTCCCGCTTCCGCAAATGGGTTTGCTTGCGACACTTGCGGAGTTTCCGTCACGCTGACGGTTAAATTCCCTTGCGCAATCGCAACATCGCTGATCTTAACTTCGGAGCCAATCACGACAACGCCTGTGCGCTCACTGATAACAATGCGCGCGGGTTGGTCTGGCTGCACCGGAAGCTGCTCGATATCGGTAATCAAATCAACGATAGAGCCTTTGTAATTGGCTGGGCGTTTCAAAACCACACTTGCGGAATTTTCGGCCGAGGCAATATTTGCAGAAATAAATCCGTTAATCGCATCGGATATCCGGCGTGATGTAGTGAAATCAGGGTTCTTAAGGGCCAGTCTGACCTGTTGAAGATCTTCCAGGCGGAAATCAATTTCCCGCTCAACAATCGCACCACCGGCAATACGCCCGGATGTCGGAATGTTTTGCGTGATGCTCGCGGCATCGCCCTGAACGGTGAAGCCCGAAACACTGATTTCACCTTGTGCAATCGCATAAATCTCGCTATCCGCAGCCATCAACGGCGTGACCAACAATGTCCCGCCCAATAGACTATCCGCATCCCCAAGTGCCGAAACACTGATATCAATCCGTGATCCTTGGTTGGTAAAGGGGGGAAGGGTGGCTGTCACCATAACCGCGGCGACGTTACCTGTGTTTAAATTCTGTCCGGCAATGCTGACACCCATACGCTCTAACATCGCAACCAGACTTTGCTGCGTGAACGGAGAATTCCCAAGACTGTCCCCGGTTCCGTTCAATCCGACAACCAGACCATATCCAATAAGCTGGTTGTCACGAACGCTTTCAATGTTAACAATATCTTTGATGCGCGATGTTTTGGCAGCCGCAGGTGAAAAGACCGCAGAGGCGTTCATGTACAAGAAAACGCCAAGAACGCATAACAACACCATGCGGATCCCGCGCGGCGAATGTATCGGTTTTTGCATTATATCTTTTCGTTTCTTGTGCACGAACAACCTCTTTAGTTTGCTTGCTTTGCTTAAACTTCAAATATTCCAAGTAAGACACATGCGAAAACCGTGCCAGTTTATGTTGGCTCCAAATCCGTTGATTTCCCTGTGATTCAAGGGGTTGTGTGCTGGTAAAAAACGCTAACCTGCATCGCCCTAAGCAATTTTTTCTGCACAAACAGGTGGGCAATTCTTTCCGCCTTTCGCCTGATGCGTTATACTGGTATGAGATAAGAAGAATAAGGAATCGCAGATCCCATGAAAGTAAAAGGCCCAGGGTCGACACAAGGCCCTTCCAGCACGAAAAAAACCTCTAAAGCCAAAGAAACAGACGGCAGCTTTGGCGCGCTTATGAATTCCGGCCCGCAAGAAGCGTCCTCAACCCAAGCCACACAATCCATCGCGCAGGTTGATGCGCTTTTGGCGATCCAGGGCGCACAGGATCCCACACAGGGCAAAGCCAAAAAACGCATGCGGGAGCGCGCAAATACTATTCTAGATGAGCTTGAAAAACTTCGTAATTCTATGCTCAGCGGGACTTTAACCGTAGGGCACATGATAGATATGGCCGATGTTGTGGCGGCCCACCGCGAGAAAATCACGGATCCAAGTCTGACCTCCATCATGGATGAAATTGACCTGCGCGCACAGGTCGAATTGGCCAAAATGCGCATTGTCCTCGATCGCGCGTCATAAATAACTTGTTTTCATCATAACGCATGCGTATATTTCTCCATCTTAATTTTGAGTAATGATGACGTAAGGGGATAAAAAGAAATGGCGACATCAAGCAGCGCAATCGTTCCGCAAGACTACGATCCTGAAAAGGATAAGGGCGATTTCATGAACCCTGTGATGCAGGAATATTTCCGCCAGGAATTGATTAAGTGGCGCGCAGAGCTCCTGCGTGAATCTCAGGAAACAATTGCAAACACACTCCAGGGCACGGATCTGCAAAAGCCTGACTTGGCCGACCGCGCATCCGAAGAAACGGATCATGCGCTAGAACTTCGCACCCGTGATCGTGAACGTAAATTGATCTCTAAGATCAATAAAGCCATCGCGCGCATTGTTGATGATGAGTACGGATATTGTGAAGAGACCGGCGAGCCAATCTCAATCGCCCGCCTGAAAGCCCGTCCCATCGCTACGCTTTCCCTTGAAGCGCAAGAGCGCCACGAGCGCATGGAAAAAACCCAGCGCGACGATTAATCCGGCCATTCGCGAACAAAGAAAAATCCGGCGCTGCCTTCTGGCGTGCCGGATTGAGTTGGGTGGGGTTAAGGTTCCTATGAAACACAACTATAGAAACACCTAGAAATCTTTTAAAAGGGGAAGACGATGTCGTAAAGCTGCTGACCGTAACGCGGCTGCTGTACATCTGTAATATGACCTTCACCACCATAGGCAATGCGGGCTTCTGCGATTTTCTCATATGAAATGGTGTTGGCAATCGTAATGTCCTCGGGGCGGATAACCCCGTCAATTTGCAAAATCCGTTTTTCAAAATTCACGACAACCTCTTGGCGCCCGTTAATCACCATATTTCCATTGGGTAAAATCTGCGTCACAATAGCCGCGAGTTGAACCGTCACTTCCTCTTCACGCTCGATGCTCCCTGTCCCGGTGGAATTGGAACTCGACTGCAAATCCGTCAAATCCGTATTATCAACGGCTTCAGGCAAAATCTGATCAAGGGCCGCTTCTAAGCCAAGGAATGCGGGAAGGTCGGCGTCCTCGCTATTGGCGCGTGTGCGAGATGTTTCATTCTCCAGCTGCGCTTCATCGTCGATATCAATCGTCACAGTGATAATATCGCCGACATCCGAGGCGCGCTGGTCTTTGAAAAATGTTGTGCGGTCATATGCCCACAAAGAATTTTTCTGCGGTGTAAAATTCCTTGGTGAGGGCATTGGCAAACTCACCGGCTGGTAACTCGCAACTGTCGTAGGGTTTACGATTTGCGTAGTTTGTGGGGTTTGCCCGATATTTGAGATCCGTTCTGCTGTGCTGCTACATGCGCTAAGCGCGCTACACGTTACCAAAACCAGTCCGAAATTTACAATGTTACGCATAAAGCTCTCCTAATCTGATTAATACTCAACAACGCGTACTTCGCGCTGGCCGATGACTTGGGCATTCAAAGTCTTGCTGGATGAAATATTCGACACGCGGATCACATCGCCTTTCGCCCCGTTTTCCAAGGCTTTGGCTTGTGCGCTGAGTCTCATGCCTTTATGATTGACGAACATGGTCACAAGTTCCCCGCGCTCAACAATCTGCGGCGCTTCTAACTCAGTGATTTTCAAAGGCTTTCCCTGAAGCACAATCCGGCGCGCAGTCATGCCAACAAGCTCGTCCTTGTGCATCACAGTGTCGTGATCCAGCTCCGCTTCACGAATGGAGATCATCTCCACATCGCGCTCGCCGATGATCATGCCCTGACGTATTGTACTGCGCAAAATCGGAACCTCGACCATGCGCTGAACCACACCGTTCACTCGCAGTGTCTTCAGCGGTAACTCTTTGGACGGCGCGACAAGCGTGGCCTCAAAACGGTCCTGACCGTCGGTAAAGTGGATCGACTGCACCTCAACACTGGGCGCTTCGTTTTGCGGTAAAACAATTTCGGAAAGCGGACCGGCAAAAGCAATCTTGTAATTCCCGCTCACGCTTCCTTGCGATGAAATTTCATCCTTAAGCGCATCTTCAATCATGCCAAGCCCGACAATCGTGGCCGCGCGGCTTAAAACAACTTGTTCACCCGCATGGTCAGGCCGCCATGGTAAATCGAGCGCAACGGCAATCCGCAGCAATGTGCGCGCATTCAAAACCATATCTTTGCCGGGCAGGGGGGCAGGGCCCAAAACTTTGTCTTGGTATTCCGGCAGTCCGGCGAAAATATCACTCAACTTGATCGTGTTATCAGCGATGATTGAATTGCTTTTCAAGCTGATCGCTGCCGCAGAATGCGGATAAATCAGCACCAGTATCACACCGAAAAACAATGTGAAACTTAACAAAAACTCTTTAATCATCAATCTGTTACGCATATCAATTTATCCTTATACCCTATCTGAGCTGACCAACCGTTTGCAGCATTTCATCAGACGTTGAAATTACATTCGAATTCATCTCATAGGCACGCTGCGCGGTAATAAGCTCTGTAATCTCCTCAACAACGTTCACGTTCGATTGCTCCAACGCACCTTGCTGAAGACGACCAAATTCATCCAGACCCGGCGTACCAGTTGTTGGAGAACCTGAAGCTTCCGTTTCCAGAAATAGGTTATCGCCAATCGAATCCAAACCAGCCGGGTTAATAAACGACGCTAACTGAAGCTGACCGGCATTGGTAATCGTGTTACTGCCCGCAATCTGATACAAAACCTCCCCCTGCTGATTGATATCAACATCAATCGCATCGCTTGGGATCGTAATGCTCGGCTCGACAATAAAACCTTGAACCGTAACCAATTCACCATTTTCATTGATTTGGAATGTCCCGTCACGCGTATAAGCTGTCTCGCCGCTCGGCATCTCAATCTGAAAAAAGCCTTCCCCTAAAATAGCAAGGTCCAGAGAATTCTCCGTAATCTGGACTGCCCCCTGCGCATGAATGCGATAAACTGATCCCGCTTTAACCCCAAGACCAAGCTGAAGGCCAGTAGGAACAATCGTCCCGCTATCCGAAGACGTAGCCCCCGGACGGTCAATATTCTGATAAATCAAATCTTGGAACGCTGCGCGCTGGCGTTTAAAGCCGGTTGTCGTCATGTTCGCGATATTGTTGGATATCACATCGACGTTTAATTGCTGGGCCAGCATCCCTGTTGCGCCAATATCAAGTGATCTCATTGTTTAACTCCTTCTTTTCTCAAATTTAGTTACTGCGCGTTAAGCGCTGAATAGCTGTTCTTAATCTCTCATTTTCCGACTCCATGACGCGCTGCACGGATTGATAATCGCGCAGCGTTTCAATCATCTGCGTCATCTCAACCACCGGCTTCACGTTGGAACCCTCAACCAGGCCTTGCTTCACACGGGTTTCTAATGCGGGCGCAGCCTCCGCCGCATCAATCGCATAAAGGTTATTCCCGCGCTGCTCCATGTTTTGAATATTCTCAAACTCGGAAATCATGATCTGCCCCAGTGCGCCGTCCTGATTTGAAATTACGCCCTTGTCATCAATATTCACTTCTGTTGAGTCTGCTGGAATGATAATGTCACCGCCGCCGGAACTGGCTACGCGATAACCGGCCTGCGTCACCAAAAGGCCCGCCCCGTCAATCTGAAAACTCCCATCGCGCGTATATTCAATATCCCCTCCAGGCGTTTGAATACCTATAAAACCGGGACCTTCCAAGGCGATATCCAACTGATTACCCGTGAATGTCAAAGAGCCCGGCTCTGAAATTTGATATTGCCCGCGATCAAAAACGAAAGACAATTCGTCATCTGCCCCACGCGGGTCGGAAAGATATTCTTGGAACAATGTGTTCTGCGCCCGGTAACCGCTGGTGTTCATATTCGCCACGTTGTTGGCGATAATGTCCATATTGGTCCGTAAGACCATCTGCCGCGATAAACCGAGATAAATACTATTTTCCATGGACCTTAATCCTTATACCCATATTTTTACCGTTATCTGTTCTTCAGAGGATGCTGGAAGATCCAACCATCCGCTTCGCACGTTGCACATGTTGTGCCAGAATAAATAAGTATTGTTTTTCAAATATTTATCTGTATTTTAGAGATGGTTTCATTCCATGTCATACCCACAAATCGGATCACATTTTCCGGGACCCAGAGCCCAAAAGGCAAAATTTGCCCGCCTCTGAACATTCAAATTTCAAACCTGGTGATTTATTTTGCAGATCAAAACCATTATCATGTTAAAATTAGAGTCAAATCTTGCGTTCAACCAATTCATAATTCACATCATTTTAAGGCCCGACCATGATAGCTGACGAAGAAGATCAAACCGAAGAAAACCAGGATGAAGATTCTGAAGGTCAAGAAGGTGCTGAAGGCGCTGAAGGCGAGGGCGGCGAAGGTGGCGACAATTTCGATGGCGAACCTAAAAAGGGTAACAAAAAGCTAATCATAATTATCGGCGGCGTGGTCGTGCTTCTCATCGTTGCAGGTGCTGGCCTTTATTTCACCGGTATGCTCGACAGCCTTCTGGGCAAAACCCCTGAATGTACTGAGCAACTTGATGAACATGGTGAGCCTGTAATGGATGAGCATGGTGAACCCGTCATAGATTGCCCCGAAGAAGAGCATGGCGATGATCATGCTTCGGATGGTGGCGGTCATGATGACGGACATGGCGGAGGCTCAGGAAATTTCCTCGCAATTCCTCCAATGATCGTGAATCTGAACACTGAAAACGGCACGCCGCGCTATTTAAGATTAACTGTGCAACTCGAAATGAATAACGCCGCTGACGTAGCCGCGGTAGAAGCCGTTATCCCGCGCGTTGTCGATCAATTCCAGACATATCTGCGTGAGCTTCGCGTGCGTGATTTGCGAGGCTCTGCAGGAATTTACCGTCTGCAAATGGAGCTTCTCTGGCGCGTCAACCAGGCCGCAGCTCCCGTTGAGGTTAAAGATGTTCTCTTTCAGGAAATTCTTATTCAATAGTGCTATACTGTTCAGATGCCGTGCAAAAATATTAACTGCGGCATAGATCTTGCAAGTCCAGCCATCTGGGTAAACATATGAGGCAAAAGACTACATGAGCGACACCGATACCGAAGAGCTCGAAAAGATGAGTCCCGAAGAACGGGCCGCGATGGAAGAATGGGAAGCCATGGCGGAAGACGACGAGGGTGCCGAAGGCGCAGAAGGCGATGCTGTGCCTGGCTTCGATGGCGAAGGCATGGACGAAGAAGGCGGTACACGCATCCTGAACCAGGATGAAATCGACTCTCTTTTGGGCTTCGATGATGACGACAATGTTGGTGAAACCACCGGCGTCATGGCCCTGATCAACTCGGCCATGGTGAATTACGAGCGTCTCCCGATGCTCGATATCGTCTTTGACCGCCTCGTGCGTCTGATGTCGACATCCTTGCGAAATCTTACCACCGATAACGTCGAAGTTAGCCTCGATCAGGTCTCAACAGTGCGTTTCGGCGATTATATGAATTCCATCCCGCTCCCGGCCATGCTCACCGTTTTTAAGGCGGAAGAATGGGATAATAACGGCATGCTGGTCACGGATTCCGCGCTGATCTATTCCATCGTCGACGTCCTCCTCGGTGGACGTAAAGGAACCCCCGCCATCCGCGTTGAAGGGCGGCCCTACACCACAATCGAAACAAAACTGGTCGAAAAAATGATCCAAGTCACGCTGGGGGATCTGTCCTCCGCTTTTGACCCGCTCTCCCCGGTCAGCTTCACATTAGATCGCATGGAAACAAATCCGCGATTTGCCACAATCTCTCAAAGCGGCAGCGCGTGTGTGCTCGCACGCTTGCGCGTGGACATGGGCGATCGCGGCGGCCGCGCCGAAGTGCTTATTCCTTATGCGACCCTCGAACCCATCCGCGAACTCCTCTTGCAGATGTTCATGGGGGAAAAATTTGGACGTGACTCCATTTGGGAAAGCCACTTGACCCAGGAACTCTACAAAACCGACATCCAGCTCCAGGCGATATTGGGAGAACTGGTACTCCCCCTGGGAGAAATGTTAAACTGGAAAGTAGGCTCTAAAGTCATGTTCTCAACGCAGACAAATGAAGATTTGGAATTGCGTTGTGGCCACTTCCCGATGTTCAAGGGACCCGTAGGCCAGAAACAAGACCATATTGCCGTGCGCATCGAAAGTTACATCGAACCTGAAAAACACGAAGAAGAGTAAAAAAATGAGTACTGAGTATCTGAAACTGATTTTGGATGTTGTCATCCTGGTGGGCCTTGGCGGCTTCATGTATTACGCGCTGCGCCTATCCAAAGCCCTCGATAACTTCCGCACATATCGCAACGAATTTGAAAACGTTATGAACCAACTAAGCACCCATATTGACAAAGCACAAACTGCCGTTCACGAGCTTAAATCAAACTCGCACAACTCGACTCAGGATTTAAGAAAATTGCTGAAAGACTCGCAATTCCTCGCCGATGACCTGCAAATGCTCAACGAAACTGGCAATACACTGGCCAACCGCCTCGACGGATTGTTGGATAAGAACCGTAAGGCCGCCAAAAACGCAAATGTTAGCGATATTGCAAAACATCGTGGGAAAAATCAGGGTGGCTTTGATATCCAGGATCGCGAATTTGAAGACAATGAATCGCACATGGATGCTGATGAGCTGGATGAAACGCTTAAGCAGCTCTCCAGTGATGCTGAAAAAGAGCTTTACCAGGCTCTCAAAAAAAACGGACAATCAACGAATAAAAGAAAGGCTTAACGTAATATGTGGTCTGAACGGATCAGAATTCTGCCCGCTTTAATCATTGTTGCAATTGCCGCATTCTCCGTGCGGCTCGCTGACGTTACATTGGGTTTCTCCTCAATGAGTGGCGCCGCCATGGCCGAAGAAAAGCAAGAGCAGAAACAAGCAAAGCCAGTCCCCGACGACGAAACACTCAGCGAAGTCACAGATGCAACACCGCCTGAATTACCCGAGCCCGAAATAGTCGAAGGCCCAGATCCGATAGAAATCAACGATGCACCTGAAGAAGGTGCCGAAGTGGATTGGCGCGACGCCAGCGACCAGGAATTGGATTATACCAGTGTAAAAATGGAAATGTTTGATTCTCTAACGGAACGTCGCAAAGGTTTGGATCAACGTGAAAGAGACATGATGACCCGCGAAGCGCTTTTGAAAGCCGCAGAACAGGAAATCGACAGAAAATTTGAAGAGCTATCACAACTGCGTGGCGAAATCGAAACATTGCTCAAACAACAATCCGATGAAGAAGAAGCCCGCATCTCAAGCCTTGTGAAAATCTACGAAGGTATGAAACCCAAAGACGCCGCACGTATCTTTGATACGTTGGACCTCGATGTATTGGTCAATGTCATGGGCCGCATGTCGGAACGAAAGCTCTCCCCCATCCTCGCCGCAATGAATGCGGAACGCGCACGCACGATCACAATCATGCTGGCTGAACAAAAACAACTGCCCCAACTCCCCACTTCTAATTAAGGGGACATGCTTAAAACATCGCAACTGGGAAAAAGCTGGTATAGAATACGAACATGGCCAATCAATTCCTCACCCTTTCACTGTTTATCATGTTACTGTCGTTCTTTATCATTCTGAACACAGTCTCCAACTTTGAAACGCTAAAATCCAAACCGGTGTTAAACAGCCTTGCACTCGCTTTTGCAAACAGAGAGGTTGAGCAAGACCTTCAACCCGAAACCATTGAAGCTCCGGAGCAGGCCGCCAATGAGGGCGATACGCTGACTAAACTCGATAGGCTCTTTAATGCTCAAATAATCGGCGCCGAAGTCAGCCGTAACAGGCTTGGAACCATCATGCATGTGCGCATGAGTGTTAAGGAATTCGAAAAAGCGATCTCCAGATCGGGCGGACAAACCGATGTTGTTATCACACCCGGAACAGAAACATCAGACGGCAGCTTCTTCCCAACATTGGTGTCCCTAGTCCAAAGTCATAACATGGGCGCTCCTTACCGCATGGATATGGTTCTCAATGCCAAAGACGCACCAGCCGAAATGGCAAAAGACAATCCCGAAGTGCTTAAGAGCCGCATTGCAACGATAGAAAGTTTTTCAAAAACACTTGAAAGTTTTGGCCTTCCCAAAAAATTCATGTCCGCTGGACTAAGACAGGGTGATCCCGAAATGATCGACATTTACTTTAAGCGCTACGAACCCTTTAACCCTCTGGGTAACCAGAGCGGGCAATAGCAGTGGAGCGCGCAGGGCTATGACAGAAGAAAAAAAGACTGAAAATAAAGAAACTAAACAGCGTGATGAAGATGCTGATGAGCTTCCGCAGACGTTGCAAATGTCACCCTCGGAAGATACCCGCATTTTAACAACATCCGGCCATGCTTCAACCAATGACGATGAAGGGCCAAGCCTTTGGCTTATTACCTTTACCGACATTATGGCCCTGATGCTGACCTTTTTCGTGCTGCTCTATTCAATGTCTGTGCCCGAAGAAGAAAAATGGGAAGATATCAGCAATTCCGTCACAAAAGGCTTCAGCAAATTCTACAGCCCACAATATTTTCAAGGCCCGCAAGACGCCCTCTCCATAGAAAAACTTGATCTTAGCGAAGCGCTGGATTTGCAGTATCTCCAAACTCTGCTGGAAAAAGTCATCAGCAACGATGAAGGTCTCAAAGACATCGTTATTATCCCACAGGACAACCGGCTGATTATATCCCTACCGCAAGATTTATTATTCGAAGTCGGCAAGGATGAGGTCAGTGTACGTGGACAAAAAGCTCTTTTTGCATTGGGTGGATCAATGGCACGTATTCGTAATCGCATTGAGATCGTCGGCCACACCGATCCGCGCCCCGTTTCAGAAGGAAACACAAACGGCTTTTCCTCAAATTGGGGGCTTTCGCTTTCGCGCGCTGCCCAAGTTTCAAACATCCTCCAACAAGTCGGCTACCGCAGAAATATCATCGTGCGCGGTATTTCCAGCGCCCGCTATGACGAACTCCCCGCCACTATGGATGAAGAACAACGCCTCGACCTTGCGCGGCGTGTTGATATTGTTGTGATGAGCGATGACGGGTCCACTCGCGGATTCCTCGAATTCGGAACCCCGCAATAGCGCTAGCAATAACGAGGGATAAGAATCGGCTATAAAGCCCGCAATCTTGTCCTTTCCCCAAGACTGTGGCACGCTCAAAAGATGAACTTGCGCTTTCTTTTCATAGTGTTGCTGGCATTGATGATTATCGATGTGCCAAGCGCTTTTGCGCAAAGCAACACTGTGCAGGTCAGAACAGGCAGCCACGAAAAATACTCCCGCTTGGTTTTCGATTGGCCCGAAGAAACAGGCTACGACATTTCCAAAGATGGAAGCACACTGACAATCATCTTCAAAAAAGAAGCCAATCTGGACGTTCGCGAAGCCACCGCCAACCCCGTGCGCAACATCACAATCGCCGAGGTCATTAATCAAAACCCAGTCACCATTAAACTTACGATCCCCGAAGATTCCCGCTATAGAGCGTTCAACGCCGGGACGAAAATCGTCCTTGATGTCTATAACTCGCCAAGTGATAAAGCCCCGCCTAAAACGGCCGAGGTTACACCGGCCCCTGAAGCAAAAGAAGAACCTAAGGAAGAGATCGCTGTCCTAGAAGAAATAACAACAGAAACTGGCGAAGAAGAAACCATCCCCGAAGGTGAACAAAAAACTGCCGCTGAAGTCCCCGAAGTCGAAGCGCTTCCTCTCGATCCAACTGAGGTCGCACGCATTAGCGGCGCCACCCTCATCGCCATCTCAGCCCTGAATTCCATCGGCATGGCCGTTTTTGAACGTGGAGATCAACTCTGGATCGTTAATGATAAACCGCAATCACCCTTAGAGCCGCAAGTATCCGGCCCCAATACAAAAGACCTCACGCCCTTTGAAGAAATGACTTTCGATAATGGAAAAGCCTTCATTACCAAGGTTTTGCCCGGCGCCCAGATACGGACTGAAGGTGGCGGTTTGAAATGGAAAGTTGTTGTGTCCGGTCAACAATCCCGCACACAACCGATTGACCCCAAACGGGAAAAAGTTAATGAAGATCAGGCCCGCAGCGGCAAAATTATTTGGCCGTTTGAAGAACCCGGCCAGATCATCGACATTATCGACCCCATCACCGGCCGTCCTTTAAAAGTCATCACGGCCAAAAATTCAAAAGACTATGCCGGCCCCGCGCGCAGCTTCGTCGATTTTGACGTCCTTCCAGCATATTCTGGACTGGTTCTCGCGCCAAAAGTCGACGACCTGGAAGTCAGAATAATTTCCAGAGGGATCGAGATCTCCCGGCCCGAAGGGCTTTCCGTCCTTTCTGAGGGGCGCATTGAGCAAAACACGCCCAGACAAAACAGCGCCAGCGCGTCTAAATCAAAAGAACCGGGCCCTCGGATTTTTGATTTTAAAAACTGGGAGCTTGGCGGTATTGATGCGCTTAAAGACAATCAGACAATCATCCTCTCTGAAATAAACAACCTCCCCAAAAATGCTCAGGATGAAGATTTGATGACCTTGGCCAAAACTGCGCTATCCAATGCGATGGGAGCCGAAGCTTTAGGGTTTCTGGAAATCATTCAGGACAACAATAAAGACATCGTCAACACACCGGGCTTCCGTGCCATTCGCGGCGCGGCGCGGACCATTGATTATAAAACCGAAGCTGCTTTCAGGGATCTTTCCGTCAAAGACCTCGATAAATTCGACGAAATAGGATATTGGCGGGCTTATGCTCTGGCTGATCTCGGCGACTGGCAACAAGCCATCCAGACATTGCCCTCCGATATCGATATCTTGCGCGATTATCCTGTCTTCCTGCAAACCCGTGTCGGCCTCGTCTCAGCCGAAATCGCTTTGCGCGGCGGTAACACCGACCAGGCAACGCAAATTCTGGCGCTTGTTGAGCTTAACAATAAACACATGACCAAAGAGCAGGAAGCGGCCTTGGCCTATCTGAAAGGCGAAGCCGCCCGCCAAAACGGCATTATCGAAGAGACCAAGAAATATTGGGAACCGCTTACCACCGGCCCCGACGATCTCTACCGTGCAAAAGCCGGCCTCGCGCTCACACGCTTACTCGTTGACCAAAAGGAACTCACCACGGGTAAAGCCATCGACAATCTTGAGCGTCTGCGCTACGCGTGGCGCGGCGATGAGCTTGAAGCGCAAATTAACTACTGGCTTGGCCGCACTTATTTTGAAGCCCGCCAGTTCGTCAAAGGCCTCAATATCATGCGCGAAGCCGCATCCGTTGCTGCAGGCACAAAGCTGGGTGAGCGTGTTACGGGCGAGATGGGCGATGTCTTCGTAGAGCTCTTCCTGGGCGAAACTCTTGATAAAATAACCCCGCTTCAGGCCATGGCACTCTATGAACAATTCACCGAGCTTGTTCCGCCGGGTGAGCAGGGCGATAAAATCGTCGAACGTCTGGCCGACCGGCTGACCCAGGCCGATATTCTGGACAAAGCATCCGAGCTGCTAACCTACCAACTCGCTCACCGCCTTGATGGTCTTAATGCTTATAATGTGGGTATTAAACTCGCCGCCGTAAACCTCATCGACAACAAACCCGACGAAGCGATGGCAGCCCTGAATGTGGCGCAGGAAAAACTCACTCAGCTCCCCGAAGAGGCACAAACACAGGAAAGAAAACAATCTGTCGCGCTTCTGCGCTCTCGCGCCTATTCCCGCCAAGGCCGCCCGGATCAAGGCATCGCTCTGCTCGAAACACTGGAGCCCAACCCCACCATCAACCGCCTGCGCGCCGACATCGCCTGGACCGCCGGCTATTGGGATGACGCGGCCCAAGCCCTCGAAGACGTCATCATTGATGAAAACATGTCACTCACACGCCCACTATCTGATGAACACAGCGCCCTTCTCCTCCAACGCGCCGTAGCTTTGAACCTTGCGGGCGACCGTATCGGCCTCGCCAATATGCGCGAGAAATATGCCGACGCCATGGCCCAAACACCAAAGGCACGCCTCTTTGATGTCATCACCCGCCCGCGCCAAAGCTCCGCTCTGGCTGATCGCGATACGCTTATGGGCATTGTCTCTGAAGTGGATTTATTCTCTGAATTCCTGAACAGCTATAAAGACGTTTCACTCTCAACGTCGAATTAACTATCCCGGTGGCATAACTGCAACTTGATCAAACCCTTTGATCAGCGATCCGGTAACCAAATACCACCCATCAACCAGCACAAAGAAAATAATCTTAAAGGGTAGGGATATCGTAATCGGCGGTAACATCATCATCCCCATAGACATAAGGATCGAAGCCGTCACCAGATCAATCACCAAAAACGGCAGGAACAGCATAAAGCCGATCTCGAAGGCGCGCCGCAATTCCGAAATCATGAAAGAGGGGATCAGCACCTGTAAGGGGATGTCTTGAACATTCTCGACGGGCGCAGTATCACTCAGCTCCATAAACAGGTTCAAATCTTTTTCCCGCACATGTTTCAGCATAAACACCTGAAACGGCTCAACCCCGCGCTCAAAGGCCGTCACTTCGTCGATATCCTCATTCATCAACGGCACAATCGCGTTGTCATACGCCGATTGCAGCGTCGGTGCCATAATGAAAAATGTCAGGAACAAGGCCAAAGACAGCATGACCGTATTGGGCGGCGTTTGTTGCAAACCAATCGCTGTACGCAAAAAGGACAATACGACAACAATCCGCGTAAAGCTTGTCATCATAATCAGGATCGACGGCGCTAAGGATAAGACAGTAAGAAGGACAACGAGCTGAACAACGCGGCCCGTGACCGTACCATCGCCCTCTTGTCCTAAATCAATGCTGATATTCTGCGCGTGCGCAATATCCGGTGAGCATGTAAGTACGATCCCTACGATAAGTGCCATTAAGGCCGCGACTGCGGCCCGCGGCTTATACCGCGAAGCCTGCGTGGCGTTTGAATGCATCATATAAACGAATCTTTTAATCATGCTTTTCATTATCCGGTGGCTTAATCCCCGTTTCAACTACGCACTCATTGTTCCCCCCAAGGATGATAAGATGCTGCACATCATCGCGCTGAACAATCGCAAGCTTGCGCGCGCGGTCCAATGGCAAAACCTCAATCAGCTTAAGCCGCTTGGTCTTCCCCTGAATCGGCGCTGCGCCCGATAACCCCAGCTTCTTCATCGCCAGCGCAAGCCCACCCATCAATGACAAAACAAAGACAAGCGCGGCCAAGGCCTTAAAGATTTGAGGGAGTTCTTGTTCCATACTTAATCACTATCATCTAAAATCTGCGTATCAAAGGGATTTGGCTGTCCGTTGGCACGGTAAACATAGGATAAAATCTCCGCCACCGCCATAAACGCCTCCGAAGGAATAGGACTATCCAGCTCCACTTTCGCCAGCATTTCCGCCAAAGCGCTGTCTTCACGCACATTAATCCCGCTCTCAAAAGCAAGCCGCAGGATCTGCTCGGCAATTTTTCCCCGTCCCGCCGCAGAAATAATCGGCGCATGCCCGATTTTCTCATTTTCCCGCAAAGCCACCGCCGTCTTACGAGTCGGAATTTTCTTTGCATTTAAAGGGTTTAGCGCGTTATCCCGCGTATTTTTCCGCCCATCATCGTATTCA